>JBGZIN010000096.1:0-8989 GCA_041848345.1 Porphyromonas sp. | reverse complement strand
TCGGTTCGTCGCACACAAAAGCTCTCTTGTATGCCCTGAAAAAATCATTTGCTCGGGAACAAAACTTCATTTCCAATCTTGGAAACATTATTTCAAGCCTTGGAAACAATATTTCTAACCTTGGAAATAATATTTCAAGCTTAGAAATAACTTTTTCGTCACGAGAAAAGAGATTTTGTCAAGCGTCTAAAATGATTTTTTGTCGCATACACCTCATTTTTTACCCCCATATAATGCGCTTTTTCATCATAAAAAGGTGTCAGGCAAACCGCCTTTCTCCTTTGTTCCGACCCCGTACAATGCGTTATTTCATCGTAAAATGGTCTGATAGAAAAGCAAAATCGCTGCCCCAAAACGACGAAGAACCCTTTCCTCCTCATCGTGAGATTGGGCAAAATGCGGTAACTGCAAGGATTGCGTAACCCAAGAGTAGGGCAGTATTTACTCCGACCATGCCAAGGAGACAATCGTGCCATAGAAGACGTCCGACCAGGGTGTGACAAGAGTTTACTCGTGTAAATGACCAAGCCTTGAATGTCAATAACAACGAAGCGAGCACCGTATCATGCAATAGCCCGTCGTATTCTCTTTTTAGTCGCATACAAAGAGAGAATGTGTTGTCCCACCCTTAAAAAGAAATGAGCCGAAGAGATAGGAGAAATAATACTCTTTAGGGGGACTTTATCTCTATACACAAAAAGGAGGCGCCTGAAACGCCAGCCACTCCTAATCGTACCTTAGTGACTTTATCTCTATACACAAAAAGGAGAGAACCTCAGCTCTCTCCTTTTTACAAGTGAACCATTAGGACTTTTATAAGTTCACGACCCTCGTCCTAAAGTTGCTTATTTGCTTTCCAATGGGATAAGCGATGTGAGCAGTTCTTCGTCTGCCAAATAGGGCATTGTAATATGGTACCCATCAGAGTGGGTTTGGTTAAACTCGGCACTCGTTTCCATAGCATGTTCGTTGCAAGCCCAAGCACGTCGAGCCACTCCTCCCATAACATCCCAAGTCATTGCCGACTTGAGTATTTCATCTACTCTTTGGCTTCCGTCCAATACCATACCAAAACCTCCATTGATGGATTTACCAATTCCGACACCTCCACCATTGTGCAGAGCAATAAGACTCATGCCGCGTGCTGCATTTCCGGCAAAGCATTGCACAGCCATATCTGCCATAACATTACTTCCATCACGGATATTTGCCGTTTCTCTGAAGGGAGAGTCCGTACCGCTTACATCGTGATGATCTCGTCCGAGCATAATGGGACCTACCTCTCCGTTGCGCACCATTTCGTTAAAGCGAAGGGCAATAGCCAATCTACCTGCAGCATCTTGATACAAAATGCGAGCTTGAGTTCCCACCACCAATTGATTTTTCTTGGCATCTCTAATCCATACATAATTGTCTCGGTCTTGTTCTCGACGATCCGGATTGATGCACTCCATGGCCGCCTTGTCAGTTTTCTCCAAATCTTCAGGCTTGTTGGAAAGACACACCCAGCGGAAAGGACCATAACCATAGTCGAAAAGCTCCGGTCCCATGATGTCCTCCACATAACTGGGCCAAATGAAACCATCCTTATCGTCAATACCATTGCGCAAAATCTCTTTTACGCCCGAGTCATATACTGCCTTCATGAAAGAGTTGCCGTAATCGAAGAAGTAAGTACCCTTTGCGACCAAGGCTCTGATGGCTTCAAAATGGAGCTTCAGCCCCTTGTTTACTTCGGCTTCAAATTGAGATCGATCCTCTTTTAGAAGTCTTGTTCGCTCTTCAAAGGATAAGGTTACAGGACAATAGCCTCCTTCATATACGGCATGACAACTGGTTTGATCGGAGAGTAGGTCGATATGTATATCATGCTTAATACAATAGGTGAGCAGATCCACCACATTTCCTTCATAAGCAATGGAGCAGGCTTCTCCTGTTTGAAGCGCTTTTGCAGCTAATGCAAAGGTATCTTCCAACGAACGACAAACGTGCTTGACCCATCCTTGATCATGTCTGGTCTTGATGCGAGAGGGATCCACTTCGGCTGTGATACTGACAGCTCCGGCAATATCGGCAGCTTTCGGTTGTGCACCGCTCATGCCTCCCAAGCCGGAAGAGATGAAAAGTTTGCCCGATAAATTTTGCCCCGTTGGTATATTCAGCTGCTTACGTCCCGCATTGAGTAGCGTGTTGAAGGTACCATGTACAATACCTTGAGGACCAATATACATCCATCCTCCGGCAGTCATTTGTCCATAGTTGGCAACCCCCATTTGTGCGGCAATCTCCCAGTCTTTAATGTTGTCGTAGATACCTACCATCATTGAATTGGTAATGATTACACGAGGGGCTTCGGGACGAGAGGCGAACAATCCCAATGGATGCCCACTTTCGATAACCAACGTTTGTTCATTGGTCATCTCTTCCAAATACTTCATAATCAAGCGATACTGAAGCCAGTTTTGACACACCTGTCCTGTTTCGCCATAAGTAACCAATTCGTAAGGATAGAGAGCCACATCAAAGCAAAGATTGTTTTGAATCATTACTTGAAACGCTTTTCCTTCCAAACAACGTCCTTTGTAGTCGTCTATGGATTTCGCTTTGAGATCGCCCTGAGGACGATAGCGGTAGGCATAAATCTTCCCCCGGGTGTAGAGTTCTTCGAGAAACTCAGGAGCCAATTGTGCATGTAGCTGCTTGGGAACATAGCGCAGAGCATTACGCAACGCCGTGCGCGTTTG
Source organism: Porphyromonas sp. (assembly GCA_041848345.1). Taxonomy (GTDB): domain Bacteria; phylum Bacteroidota; class Bacteroidia; order Bacteroidales; family Porphyromonadaceae; genus Porphyromonas. The sequence continues at coordinate 6,245 of JBGZIN010000096.1, read as the reverse complement.
TGATGGGGTTAAACGAAATCCACGATCCGGAGCTCGACGTATTCCTTCAATGAAAGAGGGATATTCCGGTAGCGTGGCGTCTAAAGTGAAAGAAATGTTTTGTTTTTCCATAATCTTATGTAGATAGGTTTGGTATTTAGTCTGTAAGCACATGGTGCATGCGAAAATCCCATGCTTCGTGCGGTATTTCAGTGAGTAGTCTGTAACGAAAGGTAACCCCAATCAATTTGGCTTGGGTATGAGGAAGAAAGCGATCGTAATACCCCTTACCTCTGCCCATGCGTACACCCTCTTGGGTAAATGCCACTCCTGGCACAATTATCAGATCTAAGGAAGAGGGAGCCACTGCCGATTGTGGTTTATGGGAGGGCTCTGCAATCCCGTAGGAACCAATGCTCAACTCTTTCTCTCCGTCATAAGGAAAGAACGCCATTATTTCCGCACCTTCAACTCGAGGGAGAAAAAGTTCTTTGCTTTGAGCATATTCTGCCAGTAAGGAAGAGAGATCGGGTTCATCAGGAAGGGCATGATAAAGAGCTATGCGCCGAGCCTCTTGCCACCAAGAGTGTCCCTTGAGAGCTGTACATATAGCCCGAGATGCCTCCTCGTAGTAGGGGGGCGTTAAATACTGCTTGTTGAGTTGTCGTATTGCAGTGCGGAGTTCCTTTTTTTCTACACTCATAGTTCCTCGGTCAGCTCCTCTTGTTCGCCGATTCCTTCTTCAAGAGTTTGTTCCCTGTGTTCACTGCCAACAAATGGCGTGTAAGAGGTTAAGTTCCTCATTGAGGGCGTTTCCCCCTTATATATATGCTTTATGGCTGCCATTATTGCTTCATCCTTTTCATTGAATATTTGATAAGCGGCTTCCATGCCCAAGGCATAGTTCACAATTTTGCTGTAAAGAGCCTTTTTCAATGGATTGCGAGCCTCATTGAGCATACCGGAGCGCATTTGAATGCCTTTCGTGGTAGCAAACCGAGCGTAATCGTAGAGCAATCCTCCTTGATAAGAAAGGTAAGAACCTAACTTTTCCACATCATTGAAAGCCGATAGCTTTTGTCTGTTCTGATCTACATAGCGGAAAGCATATTCATCCATTGTACCCGATTCAATTAAGCGCAAGTAATAAGAATTTATTCCTGTGCTATCTACCGGAACAAAAATAGTGGGGAGTATGCCAAAGCCACCGTAAACAACATTCCCCGCATCGGTTTTGAATTGCTGCGCTCCTTTGAATTGCAAACTATCGGTATGATACATTTCACCCGATTCGTATCGGTTGATCAAATCCATCTGATAGGATTCCATATCGCCCATAGTGTACTTCTTTTGTATGCTTCGTCCCGAAGGTGAGTAGTAGCGAGCTATGGTAAGACGCAGTTGGGCACTATCGGGAAGATAGAAAGGACGTTGTATCAGTCCCTTTCCGAAGGTTCTGCGTCCCACAATGGTTCCTCTGTCATGGTCTTGCATGGCTGCGGCAAACACTTCACTGGAGCTTGCGGAAAACTCATTGACCAAAACCACCAAAGGTATATCTTGCATTACCCCATTCCCCGTAGCTCTAAAGTCTTCTCGTCCATAGGCTTTACCCTGAGTGTAGACAATGAGTTGTCCTCTTTTGAGAAATTCATTGGCAAGTTGTATGGCAGACTCCAAATATCCACCCGAATTGTCTCGCAAGTCGATAATTAGAGATTTCATGCCTTTCCTCTTCAGGCGAGCGTAGGCAGATCTAAACTCATCGGCTGTATTTCGTCCCCATTGCGTTATACGTATGAGCCCGGTTTCTTTGTACACCATAAAAGCGACATCCACACTGGACACAGGCACATCGCCTCGTACCACTTGGGCAGAGATGCGTTTGTCGCCTCGGAGTATTTCCAAGGTTACAACAGAAGCCGGTTCACCCAAAAGAACTTGCCGTACAGAGTCTGCGGAAAATCCTTTCCCCACGAGGGATTTTTTATCGGCTTTCAGAATGCGGTCTCCGGGCATCAAACCGGCATATTCCGATGGTCCTCCCGGAAGAATATCAACAATAACGGGCGTATCGATGATTGTATTAAATGTAATTCCTATACCTGAAAAAGAACCATTCAAACGCTGGTTTTCCCAATCGCTCTCCTCTTTAGAGATGTAAGCCGAATGGGGGTCCAAATTCGATACAAGGATAGGAAGTAACTTTTGCTGTAATTCGTCTATATCAACAGAGTCTACATAATGCCGGGCAATGAGTTCCAAAACTCTCTCCAAATCTGTCTGAGATTTCTTTTCCAATTGCGATGCCAGCAACCAACTAATGATAGAGCCTACTAAAAGAGCCGTGATGGAAACAATCGCTAAAGTGAGCGCAGAATAGCGTTTCATGAAATGAACTTGGGTCTACGTTAGGGGAAGTTTTTTAGTCAATGGGGAGATAGATAACCTCGATGCCTGCTCTTTTGAGTAAGTCTATACCGTCTGCCAAGCGATACTCTTCACTATAAACCACGCGTGCTATCTTACACTGAATGATTAGTTTGGAACACTCTATACAAGGGGCTGCTGTTATGTATATGGTGGCTCCTGCACTGTTGTTGGTAGATGCAGCAACTTTAGTGATGGCATTTGCTTCGGCATGTAGCACGTAAGGCTTGGTGAGTCCCGATTCGTCTTCACAGATATTTTCGAAACCCGACGGAGTACCATTGTACCCGTCCGAAATAATCATGTTGTCCTTTACAATTAAAGCACCAACCTTACGTCGTATGCAGTAAGAATTTTCCGCCCAAATGCGCGCCATACGCAAATAGCGACGGTCGAGCTCCAATTGTTTCTCGTTGCTGAGTTCCATATGCACCAATGATATGCTATGTGATATAGCTGTAATATAGTGCAAAAGTAGTAGTAATAAAGCAATTGGACAAACCAAGAGCAGAGGCAAGATATTTTATACTCTTTCAATGGGTAAAAAGTGAGGAATAAATGCCCAATTCTTAGTCCCTATGATGTGTTTTTAGAGCATGGATATGGGGAATGTGTCGGACGGAATAACCGTTAGGCAAAAGCAACTTTTTCACAAGAGCAAAATATACGTTGTTTTATTCTTTCGTTTTGTATGCATACAATTATGAATTTGTATGCGTACAATTGGGAGTTTGAATGCATTCATTTTGCCATTTGTATGCATACAAATTTTCCATGAAATCCATCTTCTTGTATATGTCTTTTATACAGCGAGATATGGATTGTTTTTTCCACTATTTGTTTCTCTTCGGAAGGATAGATATTAGTTTGACGGAGTAGCTAAATCAATGTTGATACGGAGCTCTTTCGGCGAATGCGTTAGGGGCAAATACGTGTTTCCAAAGAAAAAGGCGGGCAACGTTTAAGTTACTCCGCCTTCTCCGTGAATTAGGGACTGAATAAGCAGTCTTTTTTTCTTATGGAACAATTACTTTTTTAGCCATATTGGCAACACGTACAACATAGGTACCCTTTTCTACGGGAATGATCACCGAACCTTCGACTAAAGAGCTGGAAAGAATCTCTCCGCCAACACTGTACACAACAGTTTCAAGAGCTTGCTCGGTTTGTACATATATACCTTTTTCCATAGCTCTTACTTCCACATTTTTGCTGTACAATTCTTCGATCGATTGAGGACATCCGGTAGCATCTCCTGTGGCATCTACCACCCAATGTTTGGCAATAGCTTTTGCAGTGTTGCTCGTTGCAGTCCCGGGGTTATCTTTAATGAAAAGCTTTTTCAGATTGGGTTGTTCGGGAACCAACTTGTCATTCAATGCATTGATAATTCCATCGATGGCACAAGCATCCAAGTTACACTTGCTGAACTCCACAAATTGAATTTCGCTCAGGGTTTCGGGCAATTTCACTTCTGTCAGTTCGGGCGTTTCTTTCATCTCCAAACGAGTCAGGAGCGGGGAGTTGGACAAATCCAAACTCTTCATGGGATTTTTTCTTCCTCTAAACTTTCTGAGATCTGTATTCTTACTAAGGTCAATCGTTTTCAATTGATTGTCTTCGCAAAATAGCTCAACCAACTTTTCGTTTTTCGTCACATCAAGTGTTTCTAAGTTTTCCTTGTAACACTCTATGCGAAGCAAAGTATTCGTTGCCGGGAGTTTGAGTGTTTTCATCTTGTTATTGAATGTAACAAGGTATTGCAGATTGCTGCACGGAGTGAGATCCAAAGTTTCCATTCCGTTCTCTTGTTCATGACAATTGAACATTTTAAGTTCGCTCAATCCGGTAAGATCAATTGAAGAGATATTGTTGCCATCTATTTTCAAGTTTTCCAACTTCGTGTTCTTGGAAACATCAACAGAGGTGAGTTTATTGTCTCCCACATGTAGTTCTCTCAAATTGGGTGAGTTCGCAACTTTCACTTCTTTTACCGAGTTGTAATCCACATCAAGCTCTTCCAATAGAGGATTATTGCTCAAATCGGCTATTGTCAGTTTATTTTCTTCTGCATGAACAAATTTCAGATTGGGGCACTTAGAAAAATCCAACTTTTCAATTCCATTTTCACCGCATTTGAGAGTTACTAAATTAGGGCACTGAGTAATATCAAGAGCTTGCAATTCATTTTTTAGACAACTCAATTCAATCAAATTGGAACAGCCCGTAATATCCAATGTTTGAGCACCACACTGATCCACGTAGATAAGGTCAATGTTAGAACATCCCTTGAGAATTACGGACGAAATGGGTGTTGTATTGAGGTTCAACCTTTGCAGAAAAGTGTTATTCGTTGCATCCAACCACACAAGAGCGTCGGCAGAGACGATACTGATACGCGCAACCTTGCCATGAAGTACAAGTTGTTCATCTTTTACCGTGCGCAGTTTGAGAGTTTGTCCTGCATCCAATCCTTTGGGGAGAAGAAATGGGGAGAATTGTCCATCCGACTCAACCCACACTGTTGCATCTTCTGTTTCCGATCCGACCAAATCAATGTCAAACTCTACGCCTGGGGTTACTCCAAATGTAATTTTGGGAGCATCTGCGGGAGGTGTATCCTGCCCCCACAACATCATTGCCGGCATAAAAGCCAGCAAACAAGAAAGTAAAATCTTTTTCATCACTGCGTCATTTTATTTGTTTAACTATATTTATATGCTGCAGATACGCATCACATATCTGTCAAGCGGCGCAAAATTACACGTCTTTTTCTGTTTTTACTCCTCGTATTGCAAATATAATAACTAATTGTTATGAATAAATCTTTTTAGGTGCTTCCCTTTCTAATCTTTTTACCTAAATACGGTGATAGAGATACTCTTTTCCTTATTAGGATATTTCATCTTCAGTTTTTGCAAAAGAAAAACTTCATTTTGTTTGCCATAAAGCTATTGTTTGATAATTAAAAATGATTAGCTTTGCCGGCAAAGGTCAAAAAGAAGGTTGTCTTTCTACAATGAAAGGAAGGCAAGCGCCTACACAACTAAACTCTATACAGTTATGTATATTTCGGAAAAAGCAAATCAGTTTATAGAGCAAGAGCATCGCTTCGGTGCACACAATTATCACCCCCTTCCTGTGGTTCTTTCACGCGGGAAAGGGGCTTTTCTTTGGGATGTTGATGGCAAAAAGTATTTTGATTTCCTTTCCGCCTATTCGGCGGTCAATCAAGGGCATTGCCATCCTCGAATAGTTGCCGCTCTTAAGGAGCAAGCCGAGCAGCTTTGTCTCACTTCCCGAGCTTTTTACAATGACTGCTTAGGTCCTTTTGAAGAATTTATGCATCACTATTTTGGTTATGATAAGGTACTTCCCATGAATAGCGGTGCAGAGGCTGTTGAAACAGGTATAAAATTAGCACGTCGTTGGGGGTATCGAAAGAAAGGCATAGAACCCGAAAAGGCTTTGATTGTGGTTTGTGAGGGGAATTTTCACGGACGTACTGTGAGTATTGTTTCCATGAGTACAGACCCCGACGCCTATTCAGACTATGGTCCTTATACTCCGGGATTTATCAAAATCCCCTACAACAATATCGATGCTCTGCGAGAAGTGCTGATCAGAGAGGGCAAACATATCGCAGCTTTAATAGTGGAGCCGATACAGGGAGAAGCCGGTGTGTTTGTACCGGATGCAGGTTACCTAAAGGCTTGTTTCGATCTTTGCCATGAGCATAACGTCCTTTTTGTTGCAGATGAAATACAAACCGGGATTGCACGCACGGGAAAAATGCTTTGTTGCGATCACGAAGGTATCCGTCCCGATATAGTTCT
>JBGZIN010000095.1:0-14706 GCA_041848345.1 Porphyromonas sp. | reverse complement strand
TATTATCCTTGTGCTGACCGTTTGTTGTAAGTAGCTTTCAATTTGTATCTTTGTGATCAATTACAACTCCGTTATCTGTGTACCTCGCAGGTCGAGGGTTGTAAGTAGCTTTCAATTTGTATCTTTGTGATCAATTACAACCTCAAACAAAAAAGAACTATCTGTGTAATAGATAGTTCTTTTTCTATTTTAGAATGAATTTTTTTGATGCAGCAAAGAGGGTTGAAGAGGCTTGATTGAGTTTTTTTGTGCTAAAATAGTTCGAGTTGAGCAAAAAGAGGAGGAGGTTCTTTCTCTTGTTTTGAATAGAAAATCTGAATGTCTCCAAATTGTTTATCCGTAACTTGCATTATAGCCACTTTGCCATATTGAGGAAGGTTGTTTTGTATGCGCTTGGTATGTACCACAGCATTTTCCCTACTGAAGCAATGTCGGATGTATACGGAGAATTGGAAGAGAACAAACCCATCTTCCTCAAGAAATTTACGAAACAGCCTCGCTTCTTTTTGCATGCTTGCTGTGTCTGTGGGAAGATCGTAGAATACCATTATCCACATCGAACGATATGCATTTATACGGTTGAAACTGAGCATAATTGAGGGTAGGATATTTGTCGCTTTTCTCCGATATAACATTGGTATAAAGAGGATACAGTAATTTTTACAGCAACAAGAAGAGGATGGCATTTGTCTTCGATCAAAACGTCCGTGGAGGCGATTCGAAGTAAATGAGTTTTGGCACTGACAGAAAGCTCATAAGCATTCGGAAAGGAAGAAAGCCACTGCAAAACAGATCGATCTACGATTGGGCGATAGGGCTCCATGAGATCGTCTGCTAAGCAGTAGGGATCATAGCGATTATGATGGTAGATACCCAAAACAGGAATTAATCCCGTATCGACGATTGCTTTAGCCACAATGCTCCGCAGTACGGCATAGCCAAAATTCAGTAACCCATTGGCTCCATCACCATCTCTCGCTCTGTAAAAATCTGTACCGAAGAGTTGTCGCCAATAAAATTGGGCTGCTATTCCTTCTCTATTGGTTGTGTCGCCCGAACGAACTTCAGAAAGATATTGGGTCATGGATTTATACTCCTTTTGGCTCTCTATAAGTACCTGTCTTTGATTGGCTATTTTTCGTTCCACTGTTTGTTTCCAAAGCTGCTTCTTCAGAGGTTCGCTCACATTTATTTGTGCTCGGATGCGCTTGGAGTATGAAGTATGCCCATGGAGAGGCAACATCATGCCTTGGGGTAAATGTTGTTCATTGCAGCTGACCACCACAACTCCGTTTTCCATAAGTTGCTGGATAAGTTGATGTGTTAGGGTGATTTGAGCATGGTCTAGCATGATTAGCCCCATATCTTCAATCGGAATACTACCCATCTCCTCTTTGGAATAGGGACAAATGATTTTCATTTGTCCTAAGTATAGACGTAGATAGGCAGGATTTCCAATGTAAATGGATCGATACAGCATAGGAAGAGCTTCAATTAGTATTCTCCAACCGCCACAATATCTCCGAGGTGATTGAGGCGGACTTTTACACAATCCTTTAGATTGTTGAGTGAGGATATTCTCTTAGAGGTAAGATTTTCTATATCATGCTTTAAGTTTGTCTCAAGATGATGACGGAACATATAATCTACGGATGTGGATGAAATTTTTTGTACCCGGTAAAGATTGGGACTGATGAGGGCTTTGTTTTTCGCATCCATAAGATCAATTTTGTGTGGATCGAAATCGGTCTCTGGGTTGGGGAATACGAACAACTCATTTTTCTTGATCGTAAATAGAAACTCCCAACCCTTCTCTTTGTTATAGCTTTTGTCAATGATGGGTAAGCCTGCGTTCACTCGAGCCATTGCCTCCATAAAGGAAATACTACATTCTTGTATTTTTCCTTTAGCATCTCTGTATAGGGCGATGTGGTGATTATTTCCTGTTTGGATGTAATCTGTTGGTATTCTCTTGCCTTCTTCGTCGAGTAAATAGGAAACTTCTTCGGGATTGGGTGTCCTTTTTCTTTTTGAGTGGATTGCTTCCAAATTTTTAGCTCGTGCTTTGGTCGTTACTCGTTTGATGCAAATACTCTGATTCTCATCAACCCAAATAGGGGCGTCTCCTAAGTTGGAAAAGGCTTTGTTTTTGTTCCCTTCATACTCTTCGAGTCGCTTGCGTAGCACCTCTTTCACTTTCCCATCTAAGATATTATCAATCTCGATATCTTTATCGATTGGTTTGCGCAACGTGAAGATTTCTTCGTAACATACTACCTTTTTGATCGGCTCCCCATTGTACAGGATGGGGTTCTTTTCCAGTGTCTTGTTTTTTAATGCCTCTGAGATGGAGGGATAGGAAGCAATGTGTACCTTTACGGCATTGCGTATTTGAGGATGGGCAATAAGGGCAACCTCTTCCATGGTCCATTGGTCACTTAGGGGGCGAGGGGCTGTCTTCAGTATTTTGCGCTTGCCGTAAAAGGTCTTGTCGTGTAGTGATCCGCGAGGGGTAAGGCACAGTTGAAGAGTTTCCTTGCCTTCTTCAAATCTTGTTTTGTTGATTTTGTTGTAGTTGCGTGTGGCAACTTTGTTTTTTGCTTTGTGAGAGATCAAGATGCGTTCAAGATGTACTCGGGCTTTTTGACGAAAATCGGACATAGGGAGCTTGATACGTTGTCGCTTTTCCGCATATTCATAATGATGTCCTGCATGCAAATTATTGAAGTATTGGATATGACTATGCTTGGTGAAGGCAATGGTCAGAGCATCCACGGCATGATGTCTGTGATCGTCACGTTTGTTCCAATCCTTTATCTCTTCCACGAGCCTACCGTCTTGTCTCTCAATCTGCTCTGTCCGCCCCGAAGCCCTATACTTTTTTAGATTCATCTCTTTGATAAGGTGGCTTAACTGCCAATCTTCTCGCAGCCGGGCGGTTATTTCTCCACTTGTGGCTACTACACTGTGTGTGACATGGAGGAGTATTTCTTTTGCTTTTTTGCTAATGTACTGTGTTGAACGGAGGTCTCTTTCTATAAATCCGCTTTCGAGATCTGTGGCACTCATGAGTAGATTGCGAGCTTTGGTGAGTGATATATTCCCATCTTGTTCAAGTATTTTGATTCGGGATTTATATTCCTCAATCTTGTTCGCATACATTTCTCCGAGGTAATCAAAAGCCGTTCTACTGCCCTTTTCCTGATTATCTTCCTTGTAGGCTAAAGTTTTGTTCTGAAAGCCATCATCAAAACGGAGAGATTGGGGAATGATATGCTCAATGTCTATTTCACCGGAGAAAAGTTGAGAGGAGGCTATGTATTTGTTGTGATATAGATCCTTATATCCATTGGCTTTAAGTTCTTGATAGAGCTGATAACGGATGATGTCTTTTCGGGATGGGTTCTTGATATTGAATTCCGTTTGTAGTATTTGGGTGATTTCCTTGCGCTTTTTTTCATTATCCTGTATTTGTCGGGATAGTCGCTTGCGTTCTTGGGCATTTTTCTTAAGTTCTCGAGCCAGCTCAATCCTAATCTCATCGAAATGAAATGGTTGTATGATGTTGTTTGCTTCGTCTCGCTCTGTATATTTGTCCATTAAGCTATTGACCACGTTGATTAGTTGGTTCAGGATTTGCTCCACTATGGGCTGACGTAAACTACCCTTGGGAAGAAGCTCAAGTTTATTTGAGAGAGGATGGGTGTTGCTCTCTTCTTTAGACGTGGATTGGGTATAGCCTGCCTTAATACAAGCCGTGGTGTAATCGTCTTCCGGCATATATTGAAGTAATTTTCGCAGAGCTTTGGCAGATAGATGACCATAATCTTGAAGAAGAGATACTTCGGCAAGTTTTTCAGAATGCTTTGTTTGGAACCCATATTTCTCACCTAAGAGTCGATAGAGCGTGTCATTACCACTGCGAGATAGATCTCCTTCGTAGGAGTAGAGTAGGTGCCACAAGGCATAGGCACTCTGTTGTTGGAACGCTTTTCCGGTGAGGGTAGCATCAAAATGGAGCAGAGAAGTATCGATGCCTAACATTTCGAAGTGGTGTCGAATAAGTTCCACTATTTCGCCTGCCGGACGGTTGGCATCACTCAAAGACCATTTTTCTTTCTTCAGTCCAAGATAACCTTTTAGATCGCATCCTTCGCATTCCGCTATTTGCAGATAGGCTTTGTATAGGGCGGCATTAGTCTCATTCCCCTCAACTTCTTTATAGTTTATCTCCCATCTTTTGGAGGATAAATTGAGTAGTTTGAGAACTTTTGAGGCACTTAGTTTTCCTTTAATGTTGAGTTCTTGGAATAAACATTGCTTCTCTTCAATTGTCAAAATACGTCCACCTTTTGCTGCCAAGGCGATGTCATCTTTGCAACGGAGGCGGATATTACCTAATATCTGCCAGATTTTGAATTCTTGGAATAGGGGAGATGAACGAGGAGCTGTACGCAATCCAACCGTCTTTTTTTTAGTAGTCTCCGTTATTTTTCGATCAGAGTGAGTGGTGCATTTACACTCTTTCTCGAAGTGCTCCAATTCGCAGAATTTGATTAAATCTTTTTGCGATCGCAATTTGCGTTGGAAGAAAATAATTGTGTCTCTTATTTCTTCCTTGAGCGCGCTATTCAACTGCGGATGGTATTGCTGTTGGGTTGTCCATATACGCTCAAATTCATCAAGATAATCTTGTCTGTAGAATACTTCATTGCGCAGAGATGTGTGGGGATTTTTTGCAACTTTGGTGTAGAAGTATTGCCCGACTGTTTGCTGTTTGTCCATTAGCTTTTTACTTCTCTCTGCGATATTTTTCAAATAATCACCGGAGCTATCCTCTTTAGAGAAATCTTTTCGATTACTTCGGTACCCACGTTTGCGATTGATAGAGAGTAGAATGCGAGCTAACTGTTCCAATTCAACTCGTTCTGTAACAGCCGTAGAGCGGAGTCGTAACGTTTCAAAAGTGGTATTTTTACCCTCTTCGTGGAGAATAGATCCTGTATTGATGATGCCCTGTTTGAGGAGAAGGTGAATGAGTTGCTTACGACGTTGTTTATAGCGTTGTAAGTTCCGCCGCATACCACGTTTGAGCCTTCTCTCCGAGTTCAAAGTGATTGCCTTTCCTTCTGAGAAATTTTTTTCTTCACCTTGTTTTAGCGAAACTACACGGACTCCTAATTCTTTAATTTCAGAGCATTCCCCACTCTTTTCAGCTTCGTGAATATACGCCCATCCGATACTTGCGGTTCCGATATCCAATCCTAATATTCTCTTCATATTTTATTCCAATGAGGTCATAAGATAATTTTACTTGTAAAGATAACGATTATATTTGTGCAATTATATTATATTTGCATCCGAAAGCTACTTACAATAAGGATTATTCCGTTGTGAGAACATTAGGTCCTCGCCTACTAATCGGGGAAAAACATAAGCAGGGTCTTCCTAATGGAGGCTCTGCTTTTTGTTTATGGATTTTATTCCATCATACGAATAGCTTGTTTGTTACGCTTCGTGAGTATTTTGTTCTTTTGGAGTTCTCCTGTCAATTGCCTGATCGACAAAGAACCGGTACGCATTTTTTCATTGAAACGCTGTGTATAAAGAAAATTGCTCATAAAAAGGTTGGAATGAAATAGGATAAAGCATATGCTCAAAAATTGGAGCAAGATTGTTTGAATGGGGATATTGATATATTTGGGAGGAGGAGAGATAACCAAAGAAGTATAGCGAGCTTTTGCTGTTGCATTTACGGAAGATTATGGGGAGCGATGCTATGCTGAAATGTTTTTTGTATCGTTTTGTTTTTGCTTAGAGCCCAATTTATCGGCAAAAAAGATCTTGTAAAGAAGGGTTTTGTTGCTATATCCAAGAAAAATAGTATCTTTGCGGTGCGTTTGAGATAAGAGGGCTGGTTTTAGGTAAATCCTTCTCATTTCAGGGAGAGACGCATGGTCCTATAGCTCAGTTGGTTAGAGCACCTGACTCATAATCAGGGAGTCCTTGGTTCAAGCCCAAGTGGGACCACAGAAGAGGAGCATTGAGGTTGTGATCTCAGTGCTCCTTTTGTTGTTAAAAGTCAGGATGAGAGGAGCTTCGATTGATGCACCATGGCTCTTTCTTATATCATCCGTATGAACGCATAATCAACAACCCTCTTCCAAACGCAACCACCCTCGTCGTGCATTTGCAGAGACGAGGGTGGTTTTTTGTGCGAAGAAAAAAGTTACCTTACGGCACGATGACTTTAGAGAGTAGAGTTTTACCCTTACTCATCATCTTGACAATGTAAACCCCTGAGGGTAGGCGAACGGTACAAGATCTACCTATCAAGCTACCATCCATGGCGTATATTTCCACGCTCTCCATCGGTTCTGAAATGGAAATATATCCATCTGCCACGGAGAATATAGGTTGCTTGGGTTCCTCGATTTCAGGGTTCGACAGAATATTTTCTCCCCATGTCAGGTTCGTGGAGAAAAGGATTTCCCGTTCTCCATAGGAGTAGAGATTTTTCGGTGCCATCTGTTTGGTGGCAAAAAGTACCAGCTTAAGGTCTTCTGTTTTCCAAGCCACATCTATTACTTTAGCCGGTAGAGTCAAGGTAAACTCATTTCCTTCCACCAAAGCCTTTGTACCCAATGCAGCGGAAAGATAGAGTCGAGGAACGTGTTGGTGCACCCAAGAGGGACCCGCTCCCGATTGCCTTTTGGAAGCGACATTGTCCTCTGTAAGAACGGCTGTTATATATAGGTTATTAGGATCTACCCCATTGACCAATTTCCCTTTGAGGACAAGCGACAGCATTCCGCCCTCGTATTTCTGCTCAATGGAGGTGAAGTTACCATACTGTAAGCTGTTGGCTACGGCATCGAGGATAACTTTCTTTTCATGTCCCACGTGAGCGGCACAAACTCCATTTTCCAAAACGATACGATCCAAGGCAAAGGCAGGGGCAAATCGTTTTCCTTTGGGATAGAGATAAGGAAGTAGTGCTTCGGATTCGGGTAGCGTGAGGAAGTCGGCAATGTAACCGGCATGGTGCTGTATGTAGCTAACCTTAATACCTTTTTCTTGCAATGCTTGTACGTAGCTTTGGAGAATAGGTTCCGACGCAGGACAGTTACCGCAAGATTCGGAGGTGAATTGCTCTATGAGTACGGAGTTTTTGGCAAAAGCAGCCCCCTCTTCCAATACTTGATAGGGAATGGAAATAACCTCTTCGTCAAAGGGATATTTCTTGTCGTTTACCTTAAGTAGTCGGACAGAAGCCTTGCCCTCCCCAGTTGCAGGATATTCGATGTCAAATTGGATTTCACCACCACTCCAAGGAGCCATTTGAGATTGTACCTTCACAGTCTGCTCTTTATCTCCAAGCTGAATACTGAAGAGCAGGCTGTTGATTTCATTTTTCCCCAAATTGCGCACTTCCGCCGTCAGGGTTACTTTCTCCCGAGGGTACACTTTGGGCTTTGCTGTAACATCGACCAATATGCCGATGTCCTGTAAAACATTCTGTCTGTCTTCAATATCGGCAAACAGCATCACAGCACCCACGCCCGAACCTCCTCCCGAGGGTGGAAGCATTTTAACGGTTTCTCCCACAGCGATGTTCTTCTCCAATATGCCAATTCCTTCGGCTTGTTTGATTGCTTTTTTGCCATCGAAAAAGAGAGGATGGGATGTGGCACTTGTATTAAGAGTGGAGTGTATCTGATAGCCAACGAAGTACTTTTCTCCGCTTTTCATCTCAAAGGGAGTAGAGAAAGCTATGTTATTAATGTCGCGTTTAATGGGTGTTTCCTCGCAAACGAGCACCTTATATTGGGCATCCATAATGACTATTGCCCCCGTAGGGTCTGCCTTGTCCACTGCAAAGGATAGTCCTTTTATGAGGTTGCCACCCATCTCGGGAAGTTCAATGGCTGCTATCAACGTAGAAACTTTTCCCGTACCGATGCCTACCATTTTATCGAGAGGAAGACTGCGGTCTGCATATCCAAACCCTGTCAATTTTGCTGTTTCTATCGAAGAGGAACGAATGAAATTGTCTGCATTTCGCCCGAGTTTTTGGGCTGTGCCCTGCCACGGTAGCAGAGCCATGCATGTAAATAGAAAGAGGATAAACTTTTTCATAAGATCATATTGATGGTGAAGTTGTTTATTGGCTACAATGTTTATTGTCCGGTAAACCTGTTTTTCTTTAATGGAGGAGAGGTACAAACGATGGAGAGTCTATTATGAATGCCGAATTGTTCGATTTGCTTTTTATAAAAGGCAGAATAAAAAGGCAGCGTATCTCCAGTTGAGTGAAAAGCACAAAGCCTCCCGAAGAGTTAGGAGGCTTTGTGTTTTTCTATCATGGCATAATTATATTTTTAGCGTACCACGACTTTTGATGTAAAGTTGCCGAAATCGTTGTTTACACGCACTACATACACTCCATTGGGAAGTTGGTATGTGGTTGAGTTGGTGATGAAACGACCGCTCATATCATACACCTCAAAGCTATTGACCCAACCTTGGATAGACACATAACCGTTGTTGATGAAAACGCGAGGCATATCTTCCGTAGAGATGGTTGTTGTGGCAAGCTCTTTTCCATAACCCACGTTGGTAGAGAAGAATATCTCACGCTCGGCAGCTGTTTTGGTAGACTTGAGATCTCTTCCTGCAATGAGGATGATCTTCAAATCTTCGGGTTTCCAATCTGCCTTGATCTCCTTGGCAGGGAATGTTATGGTAAATTCTGTGCCATTCACAGTAGCTTTATCTCCGAATTCAGAAGAGAGGAATACACGAGCCACAGCTTGGTGTACATATTTGCCCGTTGCTCCGGCTTGTCTTTGAGCATCGATGTTGTCCTCAGTTACGATAGCTGTGATGTAGAGGGAATTGGGGTCCACACCTTTCACCAATGTACCCTTGGCTGTTACAACGAGTCGGTCATTTTCCACCTTTTGTTCTACGGCTGTGAATTTCCCAAATTGGAGACTTTCGCCCACTTTGGCAAGAAGAGCAGTCTCGCTAATACCTCTGCTTCCTGCAAGCGTACCTTCCTCGCCAAACATCAGACGATCCACACAGAAAGCAGGAGCAAAAGAGCTTTCGCCGAAGAAATAGGGAAGGAGATTTTCTGACTCTTTCAATGTCAAGAAATCCGTATAGAATCCGGCATGGTGCTGTACATAGCTCAGGGCGTAGCCTTTTTCTTTAAGGGTTTTCATATATTGCTCGAAAACAACCTTCCCTGCGGGGCATTGACCGCAAGACTCCGTGGTGAAGTGTTCAAAGAGCAGAGTTTCTTTGAGGAAAGGACCATTTTCCGAAAGAATAGTGTAGGGAACAACAAGAGGAGTATCTTTGGAAGTGTGGTCTTTACCATTGATTTTGGGAAGAGCGAATGTGAGGTTGCCCACTCCGTTCTCGGGGTAAGTAACTTCCACGGAAAAAGAGAGTGTTCCTCCGGGTTGGATTGTTGTATTCTTTTCACTTACAACGGCATTTGCATTGGGGAAAGTATAACTAATGTCCGCTTTTTCAATGGCGTTGAGACCGATGTTGCGTACCGTTATTGCTACATTTTTCTTTGTGTTTGCTTTCTCTTTGGCGCGTGCGTCGCTCGCTACAATGAGTGCATAGTCGTTTAAGAAGCCCTTCTTGTCCTCTATATCCGCAAAGATCATGAGAGAACCGAAGTCAAGATTTTCACCCACCAAGTTACCAATGTTGGCAAGTGTTTGATCCTTTGCAACGTCTGCTTTGAGCATGGCAAGGTAGTTGGCGGGGCGCAATGACTGCTTTCCGTCAAATGCCAAAACATAGGCTGCAGACCCTGCATTAGCGTGGATTTGGTAACCTACATAATAACTTTTCCCTGCCTCAAGGGTGAAGGGAGTGGTGAAGGCAACTGTATTGTCTCCTTCTACGATGTCTGCACTTTGCACATAGAGTACTTTTTTGCTTGTAGCGTCAATAACGACAACAGCTCCCTGTCCTTTCACATCCTTTCCGAATGTTTTGAAAGAAAGTCCTTTTAGCACGTTGCCTTCCATTTGAGGCAACTCGATGAGAGCAAGCAGTGTAGATGCAGTGTTACCATTACCAATGCCTTGCGCTTTGTCCGAATGACGATCGGCATAACCAAAACCATTGAGAGCTCCTGCTCGAAGTGAAGATTGGGGGGCGGCACTCTGTAAGCTGCGCAGTCCCTGAGCATTCAGACTTGCCGACCAAGCAACAAGAATGGCTACTAAAGAGTAAAAAAGTTTTTTCATAGGAACATCATATTTTTTAATTGTATAAATGTCGTTTCTTAATCTCTTCTAACGATATTGACAAAGCGAACAAGCGGAAGAATGCAAGTCCATTTCCCCAACCGTTTATCCAAATACAAAGATATAAATTGACTTCTATATACCGTCTACTTTGTGGCAAATATATGGATATTTTTGAGATTGGGAAAGAAAAGGTATGGCAATATCGTAGAAATCAATCCTTTGGCAGCCATGCTGTAAGGGCTTATTTGTGTATATTTGCATCGTTTTTAATAGATAGATCAAGGCATCCGTTCTTCCTTTAACATCGTGAGGTATATCCTATGTATCGATGTGTGAGAAGAAAATTTTATTCATTGCAAAGGGAAAAAAATGAAGAGGAGATGCATGGTTTTTGAGGTAAACGACTATGAGTAAACAGATAGAAAAAATTAAAGAACTTGTTGCCAAGCGAGAAGAAGCCCGCCTGGGGGGAGGACTTCAGCGCATAGAGGCACAGCATGACAAGGGAAAGTACACAGCTCGTGAACGCATTGCCCTACTACTCGATGAGGGGAGTTTCGAGGAGTTGGACATGTTTGTCATGCACCGTTCTTCCTATTTTGGGTTGGATAAAAAGAAGTTTGCAGGAGATGGTGTTGTGGTGGGCAGTGGAACCATTGATGGTCGTTTGGTGTATGTTCACGCACAAGATTTCACCGTTTTTGGCGGAGGTTTGGGTGAAATGCATGCCGCCAAAATCTGTAAAGTGCTGGACTTGGCAATGAAAGTGGGGGCTCCCGTTATTGGCATTAACGACTCGGGAGGGGCACGCATCCAAGAGGGAGTCAATGCTCTTTGCGGTTTTGGGGAGATTTTCCAGCGCAACATCTTGGCATCCGGCGTTATCCCGCAAATATCGGGTATCTTCGGACCCTGTGCCGGAGGGGCGGTATATTCGCCGGCTCTTACGGACTTTAACGTGATGGTGCGTGGCACGAGTTATATGTTTCTAACGGGTCCGAAGGTGGTCAAAACTGTTACAGGCGAGGAAGTTTCTCAAGAAGACTTGGGCGGTGCGGACGTTCATTCCATGAAGAGCGGAGTGGCTCACTTTGCCGCCGAAACAGAGGAAGAAGGTTTGGCTTTAATCCGTAAGCTGTTGAGCTACATTCCCCAAAACAATATGGAAGAAGCACCCTATGTACCTTGTACCGACCCTGTGGACAGAGCGGAGGATTTGCTCAATGAGATTATTCCCGATGAGCCGAGTCGTCCATACGACATGTATCGAGTAATTGCAGCCATCGTGGACAATGGAGAGTTTCTCGAGGTGCATGCGGACTTTGCGCGGAATATAATCATCGGTTTTTGTCGTTTTAACGGGATGAGTGTGGGGGTTGTTGCCAATCAACCACAGATTATGGCAGGTAGTTTGGACTGCAATTCGTCACGCAAAGCAGCACGCTTCGTTCGTTTCTGTGATGCTTTTAACATACCCATTGTGTCGCTTGTGGATGTCCCCGGTTTTCTGCCGGGTACGGGACAGGAATACAATGCCGTTATCACTCATGGTGCCAAGTTGCTCTATGCCTATGGAGAGGCTACCGTGCCCAAGATAACGGTTACGTTGCGCAAATCTTATGGAGGGGCATATATAGTAATGGGTTCCAAACATATGCGCAATGACCTGAACTATGCTTGGCCCTCTGCGGAAATTGCCGTGATGGGACCCTCGGGAGCGGTGGAAGTGGTGTTTTCCAAAGAAGTGGCGGCAGCGGACGACCCCGCAAAAGCAGCCCTGGAAAAAGAGGAGGAGTATAGAGCTACTTTTGCCAATCCGTACAATGCGGCATCGTATGGTTATATAGACGATGTGATAGAACCGCGCAACACACGCTTCCGCATTATCCGAGCATTGGAACAATTGAGAACGAAGAAACAGACGCTCCCACCCAAGAAGCATGATAACTTACCCTTGTAACAACCATCCCAAACTCTTTGAATAACAATGATTATCGGCGAAGAAAATGGAAATATGAACGGAGTAGACGAAGAAGTTGCCGTAGCCATATCTTTGGCTCTTGCCGAAGTGATGAGTGAAGCACACGATTGGGAGAGTGGTGTGCTAACGATCAAACGCACCGATGTGCCTTTCTCTCCATGGGGGATGAAAGCGCACAACCTGCGTGGAGTAGTACAGAGAACGCTCCTCAAAAGCCATTCTTAAGATGGAGAGTTTCGTTCCAACAAAATAATCGGCACACACGCAATTGCAAATTAACGCTATGAAGGAGTATAAATATAAGATAAATGGTAGCGAATATGCCGTCAAAATCAACAAGATAGGAGCTTCGGAAGCAGAAGTGGAGGTGAATGGCAAAAGCTATTCGGTGGAGCTTATCCGAGATCGAGAAGCAGAGCATAAGCCCGTGGTTCGTCGTCCTGCCCGTCCATCTTCATGTACGAGTGCCTCCGCTTCTCCCAGTACGGCGAGGGTAAAAGGAGGTCTCAAAGCACCATTACCGGGGGTTATCTTGGAAATATCGGTTGCCGTTGGCGACGAGGTGAAGCGAGGACAACGAGTTGCAGTCTTGGAAGCGATGAAAATGGAAAACAATATCCTTAGCGAAAGAGCAGGGCGTGTTTTGGAAATCAACGTGCAAGAGGGCGAAGCCATCCTTGAGGGAAAGGATATTCTCATCATCGGTTAAGCACCCGTTTGGGTACTCTTTTACTTCATTTTGTATCTGTCCCATTTGGGAATAAGGGCATATAGTGGGAAAATGTTTATGAAGACAAGCATACTCAGTATCTGTTCAACGATGATTGTTGCTTCTATGCTTCTTTTTCTGCTCCTCTTTTACGAGCAGATCCCTATGCAAGTCCCATGGCATTATGACCTCACCGGCAAAGTTGATGGATGGGGTGACAGGCAGGTGGTGTGGCATATTGCCATGGTCAATGTTGCCCTTAACCTTCTTTTGGCATTCCTAACACGACGCCCCGATGTACATAACTATCCATTCCCGATAACCGAAACCAACAGAGAGCGAGCGTATGCAGCCTCTTCTCTTTTTGTGGCAGTTTTGCGCCTAATGTTTACTTCGATTATCACATTTATTGTAGTGCTTCAATCACTCTCTGTGGAGCGCATTCCGATGGTTTTCTGTATGGCAATTCTTTTTGCTCCCTTGGTGGGTTTGATTTGGGGAGTGAGAAGGGTGTACAAAAGCAGGTAGATAAAGATGATATTCATGGAAAAATGTCATTTTGAAGCCAAAATAACCTTGGAAAAGTGTTGATTTTATACCTTGTTTCCCATGGAAAAATGTCATTTTGAAGCCAAAATAACCTTGGGGAAGTGTTGGTTTTATGCTCTATTTCTCATGGAAAAATGTCGTTTTGTAGCCGAAATAGCCTTGGAAAAGTGTCGTTTTTCTGATGTATTTACCATGGAAAAATGTCATTGTCGTGGAGTGTGGTGGCAAAATCCTTCCGATAGAGGTGAAATCAGGCAAGGATTATGAAAGTCATCGAGCTCTTTCCAATGTATTGGACGTTAAGGAATATGGTATAGAGCAAGCCATCGTTTTGGGAAGTGATAACTTGAAACGCTCCGGTAGAGTGCTTTATGTACCCATTTATATGATAATGTTTCTTCAAAAAGAGAGCTTATCCCTCATTACCTATACTGTGGATCTTACTTCTTTACAACAATAAATCGCTTGTCATAGCGTGTTTGTAACCGGTTATTTTATAGGGATTTGTACGCTTTTTTAGGGCTCGATCGATATCCTCCGTGCTTTGAATATTCAGAAGAGTCTTTGGGGGAGGTAAATTTGCATGCATTCGACAGACAAATTTGTATGCATATAAACGGAAAAATGAATGCATATAAAATAGAATTTGGATGCATACATTTTGCAGTTTGAATGCATACAAAAAATCAGTCTTTCGAAGTCAATCACAAAAGCACTATTTATCAACCACTTAAGCGATACCCTCTCTTTGAGAATAGCCCTCGGAGAATGTTCAAAAAAAATCCGCCAAACTAAGGACGCATTTTCCCGAAAAGACGTTGTTGGAGGACAAATAAAACCCAGCCCAAAACGGGATTGGTAATGCGTATCACAGCGAATAAGCCCTTCACCTTTAGGTTTTTCGTACGGTTCAAATACTTCTTCAATTCATCTCGTTGCCAAAAGGCTTTGAGGAAATGCAACGCATTCTTTTTGTCGTTGTTTCGATAACAGAGACCTAAAGCCACTTGTACGACAACATCGATCCGCCCCCATAAAGCCGGATGCGGATGGCTGTCGGCAAAGGAGGCAAGAGAGCTTGCCACGGTAAGCAAATGCTGCACTCGAAGAGGATTATAAGCGGCTGTTATCGATCCCTCCCGCCGTCTGTAATAATAAACGGGCTGTGAATAATAAGCTATCCG
>JBGZIN010000094.1:0-15819 GCA_041848345.1 Porphyromonas sp. | reverse complement strand
GGCAGGGTCGTTCAAACGGTTTTTTACACAGGAGAGGTGTTCCAAATCGGATTGTCCTTCGCAGATAAGCGAAGTGAGTTGATTGGCTCTGACCTCCACCGATTTGAAAGAGCCTTTTAGCTTGATCTCTCCTGTTGGTTCAGTTACGACGCAGTATCCTTTTTCCTTATCGTACCCCACGCCTTCGAGTCGATAGGGACCTATGGAGGAGAGGTATAAGGAAAAATGTTCGCCGACTTTCTTTTCTGTTTTCATCGTAATGACGCCTTGATTGCTGAATACACCGTCATCTCCATTGTATTCGATTGGAATTGGAATTAAGAAATCCTCATATATTCCCGAAACTTCAAAGACTTCCCAGTTCTTATCCTTGAGTTTATTGACCTGCGCCACGGTACATATATTGCGCTCCTCCCCTCGTATACGATCAATGAGGATTATACTTCCGCCTTCGCTGTGCAGTGAGCCAATGAGGGCATCCATATGCTCATCCTTTATTTGATTTGAACCACAATAAATTGTCTTTATAGCCGAATTGTTTGAAAAATCGAGCATAGAAAATTGGTTACCCGAACAGTCAAGTTCTTTTAAGTTTGTGTTTTGCGAAAGGTCGAGTGTGGGGAGCGAGCTATTCGCACAGTTGAGCTCCTTCAAGTTTGTGTTTTGCGACAGATTGAGTGTGGAGAGCGGGTTATTTCCACAATTCAGCTCCTCCAAGTTTTTGTTTTGCGAAAGATCGAGTGTGGAGAGTGAGTTACTTGTACAGTTAAGTATCTTCAAGTTGGGGTTTTGAGAAAGATTGAGTGTGGTAAGCTGATTTTTATCGCACCAGAGACCCTCCAGCCAAAAATTGTTCGACACATCAATTGAGGTGAGTTGAACATTATTGAAGCCCAGATTTTTGAGCTTTTTGTTGTTCGATATGTTGAGAGAAGCGAGCGGATTACCGTTGCAAAAGAAATTTTGTAGTTCCGAATTGTTCGACACATCGATCGAGCTGAGTTGATTGCGGGAACAATTGAGGGTCTTTAGCAGAGCGAGACTCGAGAGATCGATCGAAGAGATCTTGTTGTCCGTGAACCTCAATTCGACCAACTGAGGATTGTTGGATAGATCGATTGAGGAGAGTTGATTGTGGTTGCATTCCAGCTTTTTTAGCAGCGTATTTTTCGACAGGTCGAGCGAAGAGATTTGATTCTTCTCACAGGATAGTTCCTCCAATAGCGTGTTTTGCGACACATCGACACCAGTGATTTTGTTTTCGCTGCACACCAGCTTTTTCAAATGTGCGTTTTTTGATAAGTCGAGTGAAGTGATTTGGTTTTTTTCGCAGGATAGTTTTTCCAGCGCTGTGTTTTTCGATATGTTAAGTGAAGAGAGTTGGTTTTCTGCGCATGAAAGCTCTTTCAGTAGCGTGTTGAATTGCAGATTCAGTGAGGTAAATCGGTTTTCGATGCACGATAGTTGCTGCAGTTGGGTGTTTCGGACCAGGTTAAGTGTAGAGAGTTCGTTCCCGGAACAGTTCAGGGATTGCAGCAAAGGACACTTCGATACATCGAGTTGGGTGATCTGCGGCGAGTTCCTGTTGCATACGAGTCCTGTAATAGCTCCTCTCAGAGTAATAACTCCATCTTCGGCTTCGATGATAAAGAGATCTTTGAGAAAAGAATCGGGCTTAGCTCCTTCAACGGTGAAAATATCCCTATTGGCTGTTACTTCTAAAAATATGCCCGATCCCTTTTTTTTGGTGGTGGTTATGGTAATGACACCACTGGCGTCTACCGGATTGCTACCCGCATAATCACTCAGATACAGTATACCCCATTTTATTTTCCGTTCTTTGGCTTTCCATCCTCGTTGGAGCAGAGCAGTCACTTCCAACTTGTCGCATATATTCTCTTCTTTGGGGTAATTCCCCGCTGTGTACTCTGTCAAGAAATTAACAATTACGATAGTTCCTTTCGACTCAGAGGTTGTGAGGTCGGGCAGCGATGCAATGAGCTTCTCCAGACTCGCTTTGCTGCTCAGTTTGTTTTTGGAGCAGTCGAGGTAGTTCAGGTCCACACATTTCGATAGGTCGAGTTTTGTGAGCTTGTTTTCGGAGCAATCGAGTTTTTTCAGCCTTTTGTTCAAAACAAGTTCAGTGATCTCATTGCGGGAACAGTCCAGTTCTGTCAAAACTAAGCTCCCTGAGACATCGAGTTTTGTGATTTTATTTCCGGAACACTTGAAAGAGGTAATCCTTCCGATGATCCTTATCTTCCCTTCGAAGGATGTAACAGTATAAGTCGTTCCCGAGTCTTGCTGTTCAGCTCCATAGATGATAATTCCTTCTTCTCCTTCGATCGTAAAATTCAAGGTTTCACCTGCCTTTTTTGCAGTGGTCAGGGTGATGACATGTGCCCACGACGAGGTGGTACAAAGCATCGCTGCAAGCAGTAGCACAATGCGTAATAGTTTTTTTGCTGCCATTGTTTTATCTTTTTAGATATTGGTTTTTGTTCTCTTCGTTTGCTCTCCCCATGGCAAGGGCATGTACAATTACAATGCTGTTATGCCCGGCGAAGAGTGTAGGGCAGCAACCTATGTACTGCCCTACACCTTTGTGTGGGATTATTGTTGTTTGACGAATACTTTGCGTGTGGTGCCATTGCTGAGTCGGATGATGTTCACTCCGGGTTGCAGTTCGGCAACGCGATGCCCTTCTACCGTGTAGATGGCAATGATAGCGGCTGCACCCTCCTCGGCAAGTATCGTTTCGATGGCTACGGGTTCGCTACCTTCATAGTCTTTGAAGTTCAAATCATCACCTTTGACTATTCGTTCCAGAGTTCTCCATCCTTTCGAGCGTGCGGCAGCTATTTGATTTCTGTCGCACACATTTTCTTCTTTGGAAAGAAGCTCACCGCGAAAATCCGTTGAAAAATCGACGATTGTCAATTCGCCTTTCTTTTCCGATGCACTGAGGTCGGGCAGCGATGCAATAAGTGCACCCATAGCCTTCTTGCTGCTCAATTTGTTTTTGAAGCAACTGAGATAAGTCAATGCCGTATTTTTAGACAGATCGAGTGCCGATATTTGGTTTTGAGTGCAGCCAAGGCGGGTCAGCAGAGTATTTTTGGTGAGATCAAGAGATCTGATAGAGTTCTTATGGCACGTGAAATAGGTCAACTGTGTGTTATTGGAAACGTCGATTGCCGAGATTTGATTATTGTAGCATTCGAAAAAATTCAGCAGCAGATTTTGAGACACATCGATTGCAGTGAGCAGATTATGAGTACATCTCAGAGTTGTGAGCTTTGCATTCTTCGATACGTCAAGCGCGGCAATCTTATTAAGACTGCACTCGAGCTTGTTCAGCAGCGCTTGGTTGGAGACATCGAGTGCGGTGATTTTGTTGGAATAACATGAGAGTACGTGCAGTTGTGTATTTTTCGACACATCGAGGCTTGTAATTTGATTATGGTCACAGACCAGCTCTTCCAATAGCGTGTTGTTGGAAACATCGATCGAGGCAAATGAGTTAGAGGAGCAACGCAAGTACCTCAGTCGAGTATTCTTGGATACATCAAGCGTGGTAAACCGATTGTTCATGATATCCAGCTCCTCCAATTGCAAATTTTTGGTGAGATCGAGCGTGGTGAGTTCGTTTTTATAACAGGTCAGTGCTTGCAACTCCTCTGCATCCGATACGTCAAGTCGAGTGATTTGGGCTGTTGTACAAAACAGTTTTTTGATATTCCCTCGGATGGAAACATTGCCATCCTCTGCCGTCAGCATCGTTGCAGTCTGAGGAGATTCCGACGTCGTGGCTCCCTCAAAGGAAACCCTACCCGTTGCTTGGGTTCTGATGCTGATTTGCTCACCTTTCTTCAAGTTGGTGGTCAGGGTTATTATGCTACAACCCTTATAATCACTCAAGATGGTCTCTCCATCAACGGTTTTGATCTCTTTAGGTTGCCATCCTTTTTGTAGTGCAGCTCTTGCTTGTTTCTTGTCGAATAGGTTCTTTTCATAGCTGTCATTACGACTATCAAAAACTTTGAATATACCTTTGTTTGTTGAGGTACTGTTGTCGGGAAGCGCGGCGATCAATGCATCCATAACGACCTTGTTGCTCAATTGGTTCTTGCTGCAATCTACCTCTTTCAGTTCCGTATACTCCGGCAGATGGAGCGCAGTCAGTTTGTTATTGGCGCAAGAGAGTTTCTCGAGCAGAGGGCTGTTTGCCACGTTAAGTGTGTTGAGTTGATTCTTCTCACACTCCAGCAAGGTCAGCTGTGGATGGTCGGGAAGCTCGAGTGTGGTGAGTTTGTTTTCAGTACAGATCAATTCATTCAACTCCTTGTTTTGGGATAAGTCGAGCGAGGAGAGCTTATTCTTGGAGCAGAGAAGTTTGGTCAGGTGAGGATTGTTTGTCACGTCAAGTGTGTTGAGTTGGTTGCCTTCACACTCCAACCACATCAGCTGCGGATTCTCCGTTACATTGAGCGATTTGAGTCCATTGTCGGAGCAGTAGATCCCTTTCAGTTGAGGGCTGGCAGGTAGAATGAGTAAGGTGAGTTGGTTCTTGTTGCAGAAGAGCCACTCCAACTTTGTGTTGTTGAACAAGTCCAATTGGGTAAGGTTATTATTGGGGCAGTTCAGCTCTCGCAGCTCTGTATGTCTCGACAGATTGAGATCCCCAAAAAGACCACTCTCGGGGCACGATAGTTTTTCCAATTGAGAGCTGTTCGATAGATCGAAAAGGAGTGGTTCATTGCCGATCAGCAGCTCGTAGATATTGCCGTAAATGGTTATATCGCCGCTGTTTGTGGTCAGAAGAAACTTGTCAGCTTCTTTGTACTCAGCTCCCTCTATCCTGAAAGGTCCGTAAGATTTGATACTGAGGCGCACAATCTCCCCCTTTCGTTTTTCGGTTCTTAAGGAGATGCTTTCCTCCGCAGCCGGTTCACTGCCCGCATAATTGACGGTAGACCACTGAGAGTTCGCACTGTTATATATCCTTTCTTGGGCTGTCCATCCTCGTCTTCGAGCAAAGGTTACTTGCGTTTTGTCGCATACGTTTCTCTCCTCGGGGAACGTCTGCCATCGATCTTGTGTTACAGAATTAACGACAATGAATGTCCCCGGCGGTACGTTTCCACGATAGGGAAGCGATGCAATGAGGGTGTACATGGCTTTTGGAGTGCTCAACTTGTTTTTGCTACAATCAAGATAGGTTAGGTGAGTATTGCTCGAAAGATCGAGACTTGTGAGTTGATTGGTCGCACACGAAAGAATCTTCAATAGTCTGTTTTTCGACACATCCAACGAGGTGAGTTGATTGGAACTACATGCGAGATACTCCAAATTTGTATTCTTTGATACATCCAGGTTTGTGAGTTGATTTCTTTCGCAGTTCAAGGACTTGAGCGTTGGGATTTGTGAAACATCAAGCTTTGTAGCTTTCGTTCCGGTACAGTCAAAGCGTGTAATATCGCCTTTGATGCGCACCACACCGTCTTCCGCTGTCAGCGTGTAGGTGAAAAAGGAGTGAAACTCATCCGTGTCGATTTCCTTTTCGCTGAACTCATATTTTGCCCCCTCTATGGTAAATTGTCCTCTTTCAGCTTGGATGGCAAGATTAAACTCCTCTCCCGGAGTTGCGGAGAGAGTCAGGGTGATGACGTTTTCTGCCCATAACGGAAAGGCACAAAGCATCGCCGCACACAGTGCAATAAATCTGAGTAAGTTAATTCGTTTCATATCGCTTTTTTATTAGTTGTTACCGTATATTGTCTGCATTGTTTGTTTCGCTTCGTAATCCCCTCACAGCCTTCCGTACAATGGCGGACTTTGGGGCTTTACCCTGCCGTGTGTCGCTCTCGATTGCCCAATGACGGGCTATGAAGATGCGCTTGGGTTGCCTTGCCTTTCGCTGCCGATGTATGCTCTCTTCTCTAAGAAGAGCCTACCTACCTCGAAAATAAACCTCGGCAAGAAAAGCATTGCCATGGGTAAAGATCCCCAAAAGTCGCCACTCGATGCGGATGCCTGTCGCAAGGAGTATAGTTTTTGAAAAGGATTGAGAAAGAGTCTCTTGTACCAATCTTACGCCCTGATTGGGGATAGGTGTCGGAGGACTTCTGAGTTTGTATGCATTCAATCGACAATTTGTATGCATACAAAAATCATTTTATATGCATTCAAACTTAAAAATGAATGCATACAAACTTTTCTCTCATCACCATCCGATTTTTTCTTTTTTGCCTCGAGCTTTTAGTTTCGCTCTCTTTCGCTTGGGTTCGGCTTCGCTTTGAGCTTCGGATTTATTGTCTTTCGGCTCGTTGCATCGCTATCGTTGGAGCATTATAGGGCGTCCTAAAACGAAACCCTTGAGAGGCACCCTTTTGTTGGGCTCAGTGCTCTTTTTTGCTCCGCAAAATGCATCCGAAAAGGGTACAAATTATTTTCAGAGAGGAGTACTCTTTTATATCAAAATCGGTACATGTTCTTTCGTTCTTCTCTTTACTCTCTTGACGCACGCTTGCGTGAAGGGGAAAATCGGACGGTTGGGCTTGTTGAAAGTTTTTGTGTCTCTCATCGGGCAGTCCATCGTCCCTCTTTTCCAAAAGCAAAGTTCGGCATTATCTCTATTTTCCACTTGTCAATTTCGGACAAAAATCTGTCAATTTCGGACATTGTGTATTGGATTCGACTTGTCAATTTTGGACAAAAATGGGTTTAATGTTTTGTATGCCAATGATATGCGATGTCCGATTTTTTATAGTGGAAAATAGTGGGTGTTGAGAGCCATTAGATCTCTTTTTTCGTCGAAACATAGATGGAAAAGGGTTGATTGTTGAGGTGCAAAAAAAATCATTTTGGAGGATCTTTTTAGTCGTTTTACTCCTTTCAATGCTACTTTTATATCCCTTTTATGCTATCCTTTGCATGATAAAATCGGCTCATTGTAATTCCTCTTATTTTCTCATTTATCTGTGTTGGCAAGCCTTTATAACCGACCTGTGAGCTTTTTATTTTTACGTTATACTTGGGAGAGATAGCGATCTTTTTTTCCGCTCTTTTCGTTCTGAGTTTTTTTTGAGGCAAAGGAGTTTCTTTCTTACTCCGATGTACTAAAAAAGGGGGTGCCTGCGTTTATCGAATTGTAGAGGGGCGATTGGCTTGAGAACCCTCACATATTGGGACTACTGATTGCGATGATGCCTATGGATGATGTTTACGAAATGAATTTATCCCTCCAAGCGTGGCAACGGCTGGCTGCCATAGAAGAGGAGGTTAAAAAGGAACGACACAAGGCTGTTGTAGCCTATTTGAAGGCATACGCACGCTCTTTTTGATGCCCGATGAGGGTTGTTTCGCCCCATGTAAAAGGGGAGAGCGAACGGGATCTTCGGAATTGTTCACCTCGAAATGAGGGGAATGCTCTCGCTCTTGCATTGAGATACGCTCGGTAGAGAGAATGGAAGAATAGTTCTTTTTTTTGTCTTTCGGAGGTATTTGTTTATGGATATTAAATTGTATCTTTGGCGGGTAAAGTCGATCAGCAATACTGTTTAACCGATGAAACGAATAGCCTTACTAACACTCTTATACCTCTTCTCTCTCTTGGGGCAAAACCCTTTGTTAGCGCAGCTTTCCATGGGAGGGATGCCCACGCTTGCGCCCGATCGTTTGCGCAGTTCGGCGGGTCAAATAGCCACTGTGTCGCTTGCCCCTCCGTCCGAAGAGACGATTGCTTCCCTCATCGAAGCCGAAAGTGAAGGTTTTCGCACCCCCTATTATATAGGAGTACCCCAGGAGACGGCGATACGTCCTTCGGAGCAAGGCAGTCGTTCCGTGGGTGAGGAGGGCAATTTGGTTTGGCAGGTGGTGCTGGAGAGTGCCGGCGCAAAGGCTCTTCAAATCTATTTTTCTCGGTTTTATTTGCCGGAGGGGAGTCGCTTATTCCTCGTGTCGCTCAATACGGGTGCCGTAAAGGGGGCATTCGGAGCGCACAACAATAATAGTGGAGGCGTTTTGGCAGTGGCTCCATTGCGTGGAGATCGAGTACTCGTTCGCTACGAAGCTCCGCCTTATGACATGACTTTGCCCGATGTGGAGATAGGAAGCATATCGCATTGCTTTCGTACGATGGAAGAGGATCCAACCAATGGTTCTTATCAACCCGGAGAACCTTGGTTTTCGGGTGGTTATCCTTGTGCGCCCAACGTGATTACCCGTCCCGAAGTGGAGGAGATCAGTCGTAGTCAGGTACTTATGATTACCCGTGGACGAGGCGTTTGCTCGGGGGCATTGATCAACAATACGGCGCAGGACGGTACGGCTTATGTGCTCACAGCTGCGCATTGCATGAACGCCTCTTTTCGCTATCCGAATGATAAAGCCTACCGTGACGAAACAGCACGGCAAACGATCTTCTTCTTCAACTTTCGCAGTCCCATGGGCGATCGCCTGGTGCGCGGTACGGAAGAACAATCCCTCTCGGGAGCGACCATCGTTGCTTGGGATGAGGAACGAGACCTTTGTCTTTTGCGCATAACGGGCATACAGGACACTGATGGCGGCAAACGATGCGGTATACCTGCCTCCTATCGCCCCTACTTCTCGGGGTGGAACGTGGGGGCGCATCAGCCTCCGTATGTGGGCTTGCATCATCCCGCAGCATCTGTTACACGCTACAATCGCTCTTCCGGTTCGGTGGAGATTGCCTCTTTCAGCGCAGGTTCCATGACTTGGACCGATACCCATTGGCATGTGAAGCGATGGGAGGTGGGCACAACGGCACCGGGTTCGTCGGGTTCTCCGCTCTATGACAGTCAAAACTTGATTATCGGTGCGCTTACGGGTGGGCATTCTTACTGCAATACACCCGTAAATGATTACTACTACGCACTGAGTCGCAGCTGGAGCAAACAGGGGGCAGATGACACGCACTTGCGCCCATTCTTGGCACCGCTGGATACGCAGGTTGCCACTTGCCCGGGATTTGATCCCTATGCACCCAAGTCGCCGAAACGTTTGTCGAACAATCTTTATTCGCTGTTCCGTGATGTTATAGAGACCACTAATGACAAATTGCAGGGTATCACGGCTGTGGCTGCCCGATATTTGCTCAAAGACAGCAGCCAACTGTTGGGGGTGATGATTGTTGCTTCGCCCCAAAAACTATTCAATGGAGGCAAGTTGCTCGTTATGACCGGTGACGAAAAGGGACCGCAAGGCGTTGTACATACCCAGGAGTTGAAATACCCGAAGTTTTCCGGTTGGAATACCGACCTCCCCGCCACCCCTCGCACGATAGGTGGTGTCATGGAGTTTTTCGTGCCTCTTGAGAAGGAACTTACCTTACCCCGCAACACCTGTATATATGTGGGCGTGGAAAAACCCGATGATGCCACGGCAGGCGAGCAGTTGTTGCCCATCGTGCGGATGAAGACTTCTGAGCAGAATGTGCAGACCGCTTGGGTAAAGACTACCACGGCAGGCGAGCAGTGGATAGAGAGCAATAGCACTTCCTTATCGCCCGAACTCCGTTACAGAGGAAGTTATTGGATAGATCTTTTGACACATCCCTTGGAGAAAACCACTGTAGAGCAACCCGAGGGGGAAGTGCCGAGTATAGTATTCGTGGATGGGCGTTTGCGTGTGACAATGCCCGCAGAGGGAGATGATGGTAAGTCTTTCCTATACATTTACGGCTTGCATGGCGAGCGACTTTTTGCCGCTCCTCTCACCACTCGAGTGGGAGAGTGGAATCTCTCTGCATTGCTCAAAGGAGATTCTTGGTTTGTGGCAGTTGTGCATCGCAATGGCGGTGTTTATTCGCAAGTGTTCCCAATTATACGACATTAGTAATTCCATTCAATGCAATACGAATTGGAGATTTGTGTGCCCTCGGCAGAGGGTGCGATGATAGCCCATAGAGGTGGAGCTTGTCGGGTGGAGCTGTGTGCAGCATTGGCGGTAGGAGGTATTACACCGTCGATTGCTTGTGTGGAGCGCACGTGTTCGTCTGCCGATCTGGATGTTTACGTTTTGATCCGTCCTCGAGAAGGACATTTTGTTTATTCTCCCGCCGAAGTGGCAGAGATGTGTGGCGATATAAAAGCAGCGCGCAGGGTGGGGGCAAAAGGGTTTGTCTTCGGAGCTCTTACCGTAGAGGGAGCCTATGATTACGAGGCAAACAGCCGACTGCTTGAGGCTGCGGATGGCTTACCCTGCACTTTTCACAGAGCTTTTGATGTGGCTCGTCAGCCGGAGGAGTTGTTGGAAGTGCTCATTACGCAGGGATTTCGTAGGGTCTTGACTTCGGGTTGTGCGCCCGATGTGCTGCGAGGAATGGATCTTCTGCGATCGTTGGTGGAGCAGTCTGCGGGGCGCATAGGCATCCAATGTGGCGGGGGTGTTACACCTGCCAATCTTGAACTGTTGGCAAGAGGTACGGGAGCACATATGTTTCATGGATCTTTTCGTGCCACGAAGCCTTCGCCTCTTGTTTTCGATCGTCCCGAAATCGATATGGGAGCGAATGCGGATGGTTCTCTTTATATTACTTCTTTGGAGAAAGTAACAGAGGCTGCGCATATTTTGTCTCGTTTCTTTTCCTCTTCTCAAGCAAATAGAGGCTGAGATCAAGACTTCCCTGCGAGGAAGAGCAACTTTTTAGAGCTCTGAAGTGGATGGAAGCGACGTTGTTACGGAATTTTGTTGTACCTTTGCTCGGCTGGTTATTATCAAAAGTGATAAAATGCTCTGCGGAGCGTGGATCGGTCAGGGGCTTTTGTATCGCATTTCGAGGCGTCCAACTCAAAAATGCGATGGGTGAAAAAGAAGCTCAAGACGCAGTAAGAGAAACGTTTGCAGGGCGAGAGTGTATAATAAATAAATAATAGAAAGAAGTGAATACTTTAAGTTACAAGACAGTATCGGCTAACAAGGCAACTGCAGCCAAGGAATGGGTTCTTGTAGATGCCGAGGGGCAAACTTTGGGTCGTTTGTGCTCAAAAATCGCAAAATTGTTGCGTGGAAAGTACAAACCCAGCTTTACTCCTCACGTAGATTGTGGTGACAATGTAATTGTTATCAATGCCGACAAGATTATGCTTACGGGCAAGAAGTGGGATGAACGTGTTTATTTGAAATTCAGCGGCTATCCCGGCGGACAACGTGAGTTTTCTCCCAGAGATCTCCAAAAGAAAGGAAGCGACCGTCTCTTCCGTAAGGTGGTAAAGGGTATGTTGCCCAAAAATAAATTGGGTGATAAGTTGCTCGGTAACCTCTATGTGTATGAGGGTACTGCACACAAGCACGAAGCACAACAACCCCGTTTAATTGATATCAATACGCTTAAATAAGTTGCCCAACGATGGAACAAATTAATGCATTAGGCCGTCGCAAATGCGCTATTGCGCGTGTGTACCTGACAGAAGGTAGCGGCAAGATAACAATCAATAAGAAAGATTTGACCAACTACTTCCCTTCAAGCATTTTGCAGTTTGTAGTTCGTCAGCCCCTCAATAAGTTGGATGTGGTGGAGAAGTACGACATCAAAATCAACCTTAGAGGCGGTGGTTTCAAGGGACAGAGTGAGGCAGCTCGTTTGGCTATTGCCCGTGCTCTCGTGAAGATCAATCCCGAGGATAAGGCAGCGCTTCGTGCAGCAGGCTTCATGACACGCGACTCTCGTGTGGTAGAGCGTAAGAAGCCGGGTCGTCCCAAAGCTCGTAAGAGATTCCAATTCAGTAAACGTTAATCCCTTTTTCGCTGCTCAATATTTTATATATTGTTGTTTGTCGGATGCCAAAGGCGATTATTCGTGTTTAGTATCTAAACCCCTTGGATGGAAGGCTTGAGAGGTTTTCTCTACCAAGAGGTTGCAAAATCAATGGTTAAATAGTTAAGAACGTAAACAAAACAAACATTATGGCATCGATTTCATTCGAACAATTGCTCAAAGCAGGAGCACACTTTGGACATCAACCACGCAAGTGGAACCCTGCAATGGCTCCCTATATCTTCATGGAGCGTAATAACACCCATATTATCGACCTCCACAAGACAGTTGCCAAGATAGAGGAGTCTGCTGAGATTATTAAAAATATGGCACGCAACGGAAAGAAAGTGCTCTTCGTTGCTACCAAAAAACAGGTAAGAGAGCCTGTTGAAGAGTTGGCTAAGTCCATCGGTATGCCCTATGTAATAGAGCGTTGGCCCGCAGGTATGCTTACCAACTTCCCTACCATCCGCAAGGCGGTTAAGAAAATGTCGCAAATCGACAAAATGAAAGAGGATGGCACCTATAACAATCTTTCCAAGCGTGAAAAGCTCCAAATCGAGCGTCAGCGTGCCAAGTTGGAAAAGAATCTCGGTTCCATCCAAGACATGACTCGCCTTCCGTCGGCTCTCTTTGTAGTGGATATTACTAAAGAACACATAGCTGTTCGTGAGGCTACCCGCCTTGGAATACCCGTGTTTGCGATTGTGGATACCAATGCAGATCCCAAGTTGGTGGACTATGTAATCCCCGCAAATGACGACTCTAAGGATGCTGTTCAGCTCATCGTGGGTGCCATGTGCGGTGCTATCAGTGAAGGACTTGTAGAGTACAAGGCGCAAAACGTTAATGCCGAGGAAGAGGATGCAGCTCAAGAAGGGACACCTCGTTCCGGTCGTCGCGCTCGCACGGGAGCACGTCGCGAACGTGTACGTGAAGTAGAGGCTTCTGCACAAGAAACTCCCGAAGTTGAAGAGGTAGAAGCCCCCGAAGCAGCAGAATAATCATCTCAATTCATTAGTAAAACAATGGCTATTTCAATTCAAGATATTGCAAAGCTGCGCAAAATGAGTGGCGCAGGGCTCACAGATTGCAAGCATGCTCTTGAGGAGTCTAACGGAGACTTCGACAAGGCTATGGAGATCATTCGTACCAAAGGTAAGGCTGTGGCGGCTAAGCGTTCGGATCGCGAGGCGGCTGAAGGTTGTGTATTGGCTGCTCATACCGAGGGTTTTGCTGCAGTTGTTTCCCTTCAGTGCGAAACGGACTTCGTAGCAAAGAACGAGGGGCACATCAAACTTACCCAAGAGATTTTGGATAAGGCTATGAAAGAGCAACCCGCTACGAAGGAAGAACTTCTTCAACTTCCCCTTAGCGATGGTCGTCCTATTGCGGATCATATCACAGACCGTGTGGGTACAACAGGCGAAAAGATGGAGTTGGGTTCTTACGAGTTTGTTAAGGCAGCCTATACGATGTCTTACATCCACCCCGGAAACAAATTGGCTGTGGTGGCTTCTTTTAATGAGGCTGTCGAAGAGCAAATGGCACGTGACATTACCATGCAAGTGGCTTCCATGAATCCTGTGGCAATCCGTGAGGAAGAAGTGCCCCAAAATATAGTGGAAGAAGAGCTTCGCGTGGCTCGTGAAAAAGCTTTGGAAGAGGGAAAACCCGAAAATCTTTTGGACCGCATCGCCCAAGGTGCTTTGCAAAAGTATTTCAAGGAAAACACATTGCTCCGTCAAGCCTTTATCAAGGATAATAAGATGGATATAGAGACTTACCTTCACTCGGCAAGCAAGACTCTCACGGTTGATGCTTTCCGTCGTGTAACACTCAATGCAGAGTGATGGGTAGGTAAGGGATAGATTCCTTTTTACGGAAAAGCCTCCTCCTTTCGTAGAGAAAGGGGGAGGTTTTCTTCTTTATTTGGTGGGTGTTTTATGTCTCGGGAGCCTATCTTGCAGTTTCATCTCTTTCGTATTCTGCTTGGGTTTAGGCGGCAAAAAAGTCTTTATTATCCCACAAAGTTTGTATGCTGTCGGTAAAAATACCAAAGTGTCGGTATTGTGGTATATCGGTGGAAATGTGAATTTTGCACTCGAAAAATGGGAATTTATCAGAACAAACAAATAAAACGCATCTTATGAAAAAGACTATTTTATGGGCTTCTTGTGCGCTGGCTGTAATGGCTGTGGTTCTGGGATCATGTGGACCCAAAGGCACAGAAAATTTGAAACCGACAAAACCGGATGATCCTTCTCAACCGCAGGAGCTCATTGCCAAAACCATGACAATTGACGCTACCAATTATGCAAGTTGGGTTTATGTATCCCTGAAGAAAGGGGAGGTGGTTAATGTTACCAATCCACAAGAAGACTTGAATTGGGATATTGCATTCCATCGTTATGATGTGCGCTTGAACGGTGGCGTGAGCGGTAAGGGAAAAGGAGCTGCCGTACAATCGAAGGCTTCGGGAAAAGCGACCCCATTGAGTGAGGCAGGCAAGGCTCCCGCCGAGGGTTGGCAGGAAGATGTATTGGGAGATATTACCATAGAGTATAGTCCCGGAAGTGGAGGTAATCATAGCTCCAAGAGTGAAAAACAAGGTGTAAATCAAGTTATTTCCGGACAAAAGAAGGGTGGACTTCCCTCCGGAGGATGGATCGATGTTTCCATGAGTATGGGTCCTTCCTATAAGTACAGCTACAACATCTACTTTGTGAAGTTGGCAGATGGGTCCATTGCACGTATTAAGCTGACCGATTTCTTTAACGAAAAAGTGAAATCCGGTCATGTAACATTCTCTTACGAATATCCCGTACAATAATATAACGAAGTACAGAAGAGAGGATTTAGCTTCCGAATATATTAGGTATTAACTTCTTTATTCAAGGAGATCTTGTAGCTATGAATAGAACTTTTATGAAGCAGGCTTTTGTGAGCCTGCT
Source organism: Porphyromonas sp. (assembly GCA_041848345.1). Taxonomy (GTDB): domain Bacteria; phylum Bacteroidota; class Bacteroidia; order Bacteroidales; family Porphyromonadaceae; genus Porphyromonas. The sequence goes on along the minus strand of JBGZIN010000094.1, from coordinate 1,083 downwards.
TCTTTTGCTTACATCGAATATCGTAGGACTTTCGGCACAAGGTAAAAGTCGTTATTATACAGACAGAGATACTACGATTTACAGTGAGAATGCTTTAGATAATGTGGTGGTAACGGGTAGTCGTACACCTCGTTTGCTTAAAAGTGAGCCTGTACCCGTTCGAGTGATTAAGGCAAAAGAGATAAAGATATTGGCACCTCAAAACTTTATGGATTTGATGCAATATGTATTGCCGGGTGTGGAGTTTGGCAAACATGGGGCTCAAGATAAAATTTCCATGCAGGGTTTTTCGGGGAGTGCATTGCTCTTTCTTATCGATGGAGAGCTGATCACTACGGGAGCAGGAAATACGATTGACTTTGAACGAATAAACCCCGACGATATAGAACGCATCGAGGTGTTGCGTGGAGCTTCTTCGGCTCTCTATGGATCCAATGCCATCGGAGGCGTTATCAACATTATTACACGCAATGCCAAAGAACCGTTTCGTGTGGTTGCTTCTGCGCGTGTGGACTCTCGTTTAGGGCAGAAATACGATCTCTCGTTAGGATTGAAAAGGGGGATATTGGCGTCGCAAACGGGCGTCCAATATCGTACGGAACGTTCCTATCTATTTGCCGATTCCGAAGGCAACGGTATTAACGTTGCCGGTAACAAGGCTTGGTCATTGAGTGAAAAGCTAACCCTTACTCCGATGAAAGATTTGCAGATTTCTTTAACGGGGAGGGCAAATCTTCGTGCTCAACATTGGAGCGATAAGATTGATTTTATGTACGACTCGTATGATGTTATCGGGGGAGTACGTTGGAAAATATCCGATAAGGCGAGTAGCGATTTCTCTTATCACTACAATAATTATCTGCGTGACACCCTTTTCGTACAAACTGCCAACAAAGAACGCAGTCACATATTTACGGAACAGATGCATCATTTGCGAGCGCAATTCAATTATGAATGGACTCCTGAACGATACATTAACACGGGCGTGGAGTACATCCACGATGCTGTCGCTTCGGATCGTTTCGTTTCCCCAACTCAAGGTAAGGAGCAGCATATACGCAATTGTATATTCTATGGTCAGGG
>JBGZIN010000093.1:0-26530 GCA_041848345.1 Porphyromonas sp. | reverse complement strand
TGTAATCGGGCATCAATACAGAGCCATCACAGCATCGGAAAAAGAGCTTTTTCTCCCCATTATTATTGAAAAATAAAGAAGGAGATTGGCGTAAAAAGGCTCGTTCTTTGCGCATAGTTCACTATCTTTGTGGTTAAGATAGAGGGGTGTGCCCATACAGATACACTATGCAGACCATTATAACTACCATACTCTTGGGACTATTCCTTGGACTTCTTATATCCGTTCCGATGGGTCCGGTAGGTATATTGTGTATCCATCGCACACTCCATGGAGGGCGAAAGGCTGGTATGCTCACAGGTATAGGAGCAACCATGGCGGATCTTTTGTATGCCATAGCTACTTTCCTGATCACCTACAAAGGAATGACCTATATATTGGATTGGGTGGATAGACATGAGCTTATTTTTCAAGGACTGGGTGTTTTGATTATACTCGCTTTGGGTATATACATGTACTACGTAAACCCCGCTCACCACTTGTCAAAATCTCGAAATTCAAAGGGTTCCGGTCCTTGGCATATATTGGGGACTTCGTTTTTGATAGCCATAAGTAACCCTCTGATAGTCCTCGTTTTTATAACGTTTTTCACTCGGTATGCTTTCTGGGAAGAGTCCGTAGATTTATGGATCCTGTTTTCCATCACAATGCTCTCCGTAGCCGGAGGCGCACTCTCCTGGTGGTCTTTCATTACTTTCTGTGTAAAACGCCTGCGAGACTCTTTTACGTTGGGCAACGTGCGAGCATTCAATAAGATTATTGCATTGGCTGTTATCGTTTTTGCTATCGGCTATACGCTATGGATTTTGACTCAAGCTCTGTAAGGGAAGTTTTCCTTTACTCTATCAAACATATAAGAAGATGTCTATGCAACCGATCGTCCCCTCTTCAAACGGAGATTTTGATACCACTCTATCGCATAGATAGCCACAGAAAATTATAAAACGGATAGCTCCACACAACAAACACATGGAAGGATTAAATGGCATTAGCGACTCTACCAATAAGAAGCTATTCTTAATAGCATTGCTGACCCCTATACTGCTCCTCCTGCTCATCTTCGGGCAAGAAGTATGGACTTACTCCAGCGGTTTTTTGGGAGCAATAACAATATTCTCCCTTCTCCGGGGACAAATGCGCTGGCTAACCCAAAAGAAGAAAATCCGTCGAGGGATTGCGGCTACCCTTTTACTCCTCGAAACTTTCTTTTTCTTCCTTATTCCTTTGGGAGCCATTATATCAATGCTTATCGATGTTTTCACCAATTCTCACATTGATATAAACAATATCTACGAGCAATCGATCCTAACTTTAGACACTTTAGGCGAGAAATTAGGCATAGATCTCACTCGAGGAGACGGTATTTTCATGAATGAAATACTTCCGGCTCTTGCTAAATTAGGACAAAATGTAGCTACGAGATTGGTCATGGGGATATACTCCTTCTTTGTCAATGGCGCCGTCCTCCTATTCATTCTATTCTTCATGCTCTGCGAACAAGAGGCTTTTGAAGCTGCCATAAAAGAACTACTGCCTTTTTCAACAAAAAATAAAATGATTGTTATCGAAGAGAGTAAGAAAATTATTGTTGCCAATGCCATTGGCATCCCTCTTCTGGCTATTATACAAGGCACATTCGCCTATATCGGGTACCTCATATTCGGGATTGAAGCAGCTCTTTTCTACGGAGTACTGACGGCTTTTGCATCCATTATTCCCATGTTGGGAACTATGATTGTTTGGGTACCACTCACTCTATCTTTGATCATATCAGGCAATTGGACCATGGGTATCGCCCTCGGCATATATGGCTTCTTTGTCATAGGGGGAGTCGATAACCTTGTTCGCTTTGTATTACAGAAGAGACTTGCCAATATACATCCTCTCATAACCGTGTTCGGTGTCATTAGCGGACTGAGTTTGTTCGGTTTTTGGGGCATTATATTCGGTCCGTTACTCCTCTCCCTATGCCTGCTGTTGCTCAATATGTTTCGGCATGACTACATCCCCGGATCTGTTGCACAACCTCGCATTACCGCCGAAGAAAAAGACCCGACTCTCTCTTTTTTGCAAAAGGCTATCGATTGGTTTAAGAGGGACAAAAGAGAAGTGTCCCAAAACTAATCCCCTAAAAATCGCTACCTTTGCGATTGTGAAGTTCCATTCCGTAGATAAAATATTTGAAGAAAGCCCCAGCAAATAATGAAAAAGAGGATAACAGGAAAACTATTTTTTATTGCTACACTACTAATCACCATCGGGGGATTCTCACTTTCCTCTTGCAAAAGTGCAAAGGATGTATTGTACGTACAAGATGTAGTCGCCAATTCATCTGCCGAATTAAAATTTATAGAACCTAAAATACAACCGGGCGATCTCTTGTCGATAACAGTAAATTCACAAAACAGTGAATTGGCTGCCCCGTTCAACTTATCAATCATTTCAGGATTTAATCCGAGAGGACAGTACTTGCAAGGCTATTTGGTGTCTTCCAAAGAGACAATCAATTTCCCTTTATTGGGAGAGATTTCAACCAAGGGACTCTCAACCACGGAATTGTCCAACAAGATAAAGAGGGAAATAGAACAAGCAAAATTCATCAAGAAACCCATCGTAACAGTAGCTTACCAAAACTTCAGAATATCCGTGTTGGGAGAGGTGAACAACCCTGGTTCTTTTGCAGTTACCAGTGAGCGTATCACACTGTTCGATGCCCTCGGATTGGCGGGAGATATGACTATATATGGACGCAGAGATAACGTAATAGTACTCCGAGAACAAAACGGACAGAGACAAGTATTCGTCCAAGACCTTCGCTCCCAAGAGATATTCAATTCCCCTTGTTACTATTTGGCTCAAAACGATGTTATTATAGTTAATCCCAATAAGACCAAAATACAGATGGGAGGGATCAACCAAAACAACAATGTGGGAGTATGGGTTAGTTTAGTGGGGAGTGTAACCTCCATCTCAACTCTTATAATGACCATAAGCCGCAATTCTCAGTCTAATTAAAGTACAATAATGAATAGCAATTCACATAACAATCCGGAGAACCTATTCGACAATAATTCTGAAAACACAGGAAATGAACACATGATATCTTTATCAGATGTGCTCCATCTGATAAAGAACAATTGGTCTTATTTTGTTATCTCCACTCTATTAGCCGTTGCAGGAGGATGGCTTTATATCAAGAGTGTTCCCAGTGAATATGAGCGTTCTGCAAGCGTACTTGTAAACTCACCTTCGGGTATGTCGGGGCCCCTTGCCGACATGATGAAATTATCTAACGAAGATCTGGGATTGGGAATAACGGACAAAGTAGAAAACGAACTCTTTATTTTCCGTACACACAAGATGATCTCTCGGGTCGTTGATCAACTAAACTTGAGGATTAGCTACCGAAAGAAGAGTGGACTTGTCAAGGAACAGCTCTACAAAGACTCTCCCATATCTCTCACTCTTTTGGATGTCCCCGATAATTTTTCCGGTTCTTTTAACCTTTCTTTTTTAGAAAACAGAAAGCTGCGCTTAAGTGATTTTGATGGAGGATTTGAAAAACTATTCCCTCAAAAGGAACTTATCATCTCGGAATCTGAAATAATAAAAACCCCCATTGGGTCTTTTCTACTCACTCCATCCTCTTCTTCCGTGGAAACAGAAGCTCCCATTGCCGTCAAAGTGGAGAGTAAAGAGAAGACCATCACCTCTTTTTCACGAGCAATAAAAGTGTTCCAGATGAGCAAAGGAAGTTCCATAATAAATCTGCAACTAAACCATGAAAATCCCATTTTAGCAGAGGATTTTCTCAACACATTGATCGCAGAGCACGAGATCATATCGAAATCGGAAAAGTTGAAGATAGCACGAAATACGGAGGCTTTTATCAATGATCGCATTGCCATAATCGGGAAAGAATTGGGTGATGTTGATGAACAAATAGAACGCTTCAAACAGAGCAATCAAATCGCCGATATGGGAAGTGAAGCGGAAATTTATATCGAAAGTTCCAAAGAAATAACCAAACAAACGATCGATATTAACAATGCATTGGCGATAGCACATTTCTTAAAGGAATACTTGGAAAACCCGGCTAACGAGAAAAATCTCATCCCGGCAAATTCAGGATTGGAAGACTTCTCTTCAAAGAATCTTATCTCCGAATACAATACCCTATTCCTTTACCGAGAACAGCTGCTCTCGGAGTCGGGCAATAATAACCCTCTCATCGAAACACAACAAAAACAGTTGGAGTCCTTGCGAAAAGCTATCGTAAAGTCAATTGATAATTACATAAACTCTCTCGACATCAAACTTTTATCAATCAATAAGCAATCCAATAAAAATGAGCGCAAAATATCTTCGGTACCGATGCAAGAGAGAATTATCGGTTCTATTCTGCGCAACCAAAAGATAAAAGAAGAATTATTCCTATTCTTACTCAATGCTCGAGAAAAGAATGCGCTAAGCATTGAGGGTACCGAAGCAGATCTTCGCCTCATACAGCCTGCGGTAGGCTCCTCAATTCCTGTTGCCCCGAAGAAACTAATCATAATGTTAGTTGCTGCTGTTTTGGGCATCCTTATTCCTTCCATTTTCATTTATCTCCGCTTTATACTGAATAGTAAAGTACGTGGTCGAAAAGATTTGGAACTTTATACCCAAATACCCATTTTGGGAGAGATACCACACTCCGATCGATTGGAGAAAAAACAAAATGTCTCTACGCAAAGGTTACTAAACCTTTTCCGAAACAGAAAAAACAGAGTCCAAAATAAACGATACCAAAGAAGATCGAATATGCTCTTGGGTAAAACAGATGAACGTGATTTTGTTAGTGAGGCATTCTCTGTACTCAGAACAAATATGTCTTTTATGTTGCTTTCTCAAGGGGATAGAAAGGAAAAAGTTATCTCTTTGACCTCGGCAATTCCCAACTCGGGAAAAACATTCATTGCCGCCAACATGGCACATAGTTTGGCAACCTTGGCAAGCAAGCGAGTGCTCCTCATAGATGCAGATATTCGTAAAGGTTCTCTTACATCGGCATTGAGAGCCAGTCTTTCTCGTCAGTCAATGGGACTTTCTGCATACCTCAGTCAAGAAAACCTATCAATAGATGAGGTTATTGTACCCTCCAGCGAAGAAATCATATTTGATTTTCTCCCTGCCGGAACAATTCCGCCCAATCCAACAGAACTGCTCTTATCGTCCCGTTTGGATCAATTGATCGACGAACTGCGTCCAAAGTACGACTATATCATCATTGATACCGTTCCTTTCCTCAACATGGCAGATGCTCAAGTTACCTCCAGAACGGCAGATCTAACTATTATGGTCGTACGAGAAGGAAATCTACCTCGAGTTTTGCTGAAAGAAATCAACATGGTGCACAAGAACAGATACTTTGGCAAATTGGCATTAGTCCTCAATGATGCCGGGGTTTCCGAACGCATTTCGGGCAGGAACTACGGGTATCAATCTTATTCATACGGATATAAGAGCTACTTTGATCAAAAGTAATACTACACCCTCATTCAAAAATGGCTGTTCTCTGGAAAACATTATTCCCAAAATCGACCGTAAATCCCATTGAAGAAGGGTGGCTTGAGGGAATGTCCGAACTACATTGCCACTTACTTCCCGAAGTGGACGATGGAGCACGTAGTACCGATGAAGCCCTGTCTCTCATTACTTTAATGAAGAAAATTGGCTTCAAAAGAATTGTTTTCACGCCCCATCTGCACAATAGATATCCCGACAACAACTCAATCTATTTACGAGAAGAATTCGACAACTTCCTTGCTAATAAACTGCAAGAAACCGATTTAGAGCTGTATCTGGGTGGGGAATACATGATGGATTCTTTCTTTCCCAACCATTTGAACAACCCACTGCTCACATTGGGCAAATCAAATGCTCTTTTGGTAGAAATGTCTTTTGCCGTCAGAATGCTGGGGTATATGGACCAAATTGTCCTCTTACAGAAGAAGAATGTTCGCCCTATTTTAGCTCATCCCGAACGGTATCTTTATCTATCTTTCGATGAATACAACACGCTCAAAGACTGTGGATGTGCGTTCCAATTAAATCTATTTTCCTTGTGCGGAGCCTATGGTGGAGAGGTGCAAAGGAGGGCTGAAGAACTTCTCATGGGCGATTACTACGATTTCGTGGGCACTGACACTCACAGAATACAAACCCTTGAACGTATGTGCAGGGAAGCACGAATGGCAAAAAAGTACGAAAATCCTATTCGAGATCTTATCGAAAACGGGAATACCCTATTCCGCTAATTTTTGCTGTGCCCTCGAACTGCCAATGCCCTATCCAACAGAGAGCTGAAAAGCAAAAAGGCAGTACATTACCCCAAATCTTGGGTTATCCAACGACCCTCCTGACAGAGATCTAATGGTAGGCACCGATAGTAGTGAAAAACAAGTTGAATAGTGCTCTGAAAAGTGAATGCATACATTTTGATTTTTGAATGCATACATTTTTGCATTTGTATGCGTTCATTTTTCAGTTTGAATGCATACAAATTGAATCTCATAGGAACTATTAGAGGAAAAGGTATTAGTGAGAGGATGAGATGTAAATAAATGGAGGTAACGAAGAGGTAGGAGACGGTAACAGACGGAAGGCTATTCGGCAACTCATCTTTCTGTAATTAAGACACTTACAACTTGTGCTACAATATTTTATGCAGCAGAGAACGATTCGGTAACGGGTAATTTTGCCCATAAAAACAGAAGCGTATGCAAACAGACAAAATGAAAATATTGCTCTATCTGAAAATACCCAGAATGTGACACTTTCATCAGCCGAGTCTACGTACTCATCGAGAGCCTGGTTATAGTATTGTGCGAGCACGTTTGGTTTACCTTTCACAAGAACTCCTGGGGTGACTCCGACCTGACCATCTTTGCCTCGCAGATATTCGAAGAAATCCATCAAAGAGATCTTATTACAAGGCCAAGCCTCTGTTGGGTTGTGTGGGTTCATTACTTGGGTAGTTTTGCCACAGTTGTTAATCACTTCCTCTACCCACAGTTCGTATGCCGTCTTACCGCTCGAACCATTTTGCCCGTCTTGTCCATCCCGACCGTCCTTACCATCCTGACCTTTGTCACCCCCTTTCTTCTTTTTCGCATCATAGACCACATCTATACAGATATAGTAGAAATCTCTACAAAAGTCCAAATACATTACATACCTTTGCGTCCGTAATTCAATGAGAGTTTTCATAGAAAACATTATTCACTAATAATACTATTGACAGAATGATTAAAAACAAAGTCGTAATCAGAGTGACAATACTACTATCCATGGTAGTATTTCTATTCTCTTGTACGCAAGTAGACATCTTTGCACCTAAGGGAGAAAAGGGAGATAAAGGGGACAAAGGAGATCAGGGTTATAGCGCATACGAAGTATGGAAGCAGCAAGTTGCCAATGGTGCTATATCATGGCCCAAAGATGAAGTTGCAGAGATCGACTTCTTCAAGTACCTAAAAGGTAAAGATGGAAAAGATGGCGTCGATGGCAAAGATGGCACTAACGGGAAGTCTGCCTATGAAGTATGGAAAGAGTATATCGCCACAGGCGATGTAGATGACCCACATAACCCGGGGGCTAAGTGGGATCCAAGTAAGAATACAGTCCAAGACTTCTGGAAGTTCCTTACAGGACAACCCGGAGCAGACGGAAAGACTCCGTATATCAAAGACGGATACTGGTGGATCGGAGACGAAAATCTCAAGATCAAAGCTATCGGAGAGGACGGAAAGACTCCCGTTGTTGAGATAGGAGAGAACGGCAACTGGTACATAGATGGCGTCGATACTCAGAGACCTGCCAGAGGTGAAAAGGGGGAGAAAGGCGACCAAGGTGAAAAAGGAGATAAAGGAGACAAGGGAGACAAAGGCCAGGATGGTAAGGACGGTCAGGATGGACAAGACGGCCAAAATGGTTCGAGCGGTAAGACGGCATACGAACTGTGGGTAGAGGAAGTGACCAACAACTGTGGCAAGACTACCCAAGTAATGAACCCACACAAACCGACAGAAGCTTGGCCTTGTGACAAGATCTCTTTGATGGATTTCTTCGAATATCTACGAGGCAAAGATGGTCAGGACGGAGTCACCCCGGGTGTTCTTGTGAAAGGTAAGCCAAACGTGCTCGCACAATACTACAACCAGGCCCTCGATGAGTACGTAGACCCAGCCGATGGAAGTGTCACATTCTGGGTATTTGACAAAGAGGGAGCTTCGGCCCCACAAGGTGCGACAGTCAAAGGTCTACCCGGTATTCCCAACCAAACATTTGTGACTGACGCAAACGGTAAGTTCAAAGTACCCGCAAATCTTTTGCCGGATAACCTAGAGTTAATCCAGAGAAAAGGAGCAGCAAGCGAAGTGACTATCAATGGCGAGACAATGGAATCCGCACAGAATACCATTGTGCCTAATAGAATCAACACACGCATTACCGCAAATCTCGTTTACCTTCGTCAGCCGACAGCGATAACACTAGGTGGAGGGAGCTATCCTTTGCACCACTTCACAGCCATAGACTACAAGTACGAAAGACAAGTAGATGGGCAATGGGTTGCATATCCTGATCTTTTCCCAGAACCAGACTTCACTGTGGTTAAGGTCAATGATCCGCTACAAAGTGTCACGGAAGCCAACATAACAGAAGGAGCTGCCATAGACAAATGGAGATCTCTCCCGCAAGGACAAGCCAACAGTAGCTTCTTTGCCGACTACAATCAAGCAAAAAATCTAGTATTGATTGTGCGTCCGATAGTCCTTACAGATAATGAAAGGCTTGGTAGTATTCCGCAACCAAGTGTGTCAGATTATATCAAACGTTACAATCTCGTCAAGCAATATGTATGGGATAATCAGAAAAACTACTTCTCAATACGAGGAAGTAAGTACTTCTATGGTCAGAAACCAATCTTACCACAAGCGATCCATGTCCCCGAAATATATCCTGCTCCGGAGTTCAAGACCGGAACAAAGATTGAGGTAGTAGAGGGTAAGACCACTCTCTGGGGCGAACTAAATATAGACAACTTGAACAAAGCCTATGTGAGATATACGCTAACGGGTAATGTATGGGAAGCAACGCTAGAGGAAGGATCTGCGATAAAGACCAAGTATATGTCTAAGATCACAGCTCGTATCTTTATGCATAGACAAGATACTCCTACATCATTCTATCAGTCTTATACCGATATCCCTTTCAGCAAGAACCACTCAAAGTTCGCACTGCTATCCTCCTTTGATGGCTCGATACTCACATTAAGCCTATATATAGGTGACGATGCGAAGGGTAAAACTACGCAAGCTGTGCCAAACGATTTGATACGTGGTGCTGCATTTGCTCCCTACCGTGCTGTACCATACTATAAGGTGAAAAAGACCGGAAGTGATTATTTCTTGAGCTACTTCTACCATTATCCTACCACGGATATCAGCCTACCGCAGGAGAATGTACCTACTGGCTGGATCAATTAACTAACATGTAAAGCAAGAATATATGAAGATCAGAAATAGTATATGCAGCTTTGCGGTGCTGGCAATAGGATTGTGTACATCGACGAGCTATGCACAGGAAGAAAGCAGTCCTGCAAAGAAAGCCTGGGAAATAGGTATCGGCGGATCGCTGATCAACTGGAACAGGGTCTCCCTTACCGGGTCAGATTTCTCTCCGGAGCTATTCCACTACAACATGAAAGTGGATCATGTGATGCCTGGTGCCAACCTTTATATTGCTCGAGAACTGACCTCTTGGTTCTATCTCGATATACAGAGCACAATGGGAATCGTACCTAAGGACAAGACTGCCGATAACAAGACCGGCTATATGTGGTTGGTAGGTCCCGGGGTACAGTTTAGGCTAAGTCCTCTTTTCAAGTCAAAGTATGTCGAACCCTACTTGCGTATCGGTGCAAACTACCTCCGCAAAGACTTCAGTACCATAACCCAAGGGACATTCGCCGATGACAAGACAGGAACAGCATCCTGGCAGTCCGACGACATATGGAGTCGCGGACGTGTCACAAACGAGAAGAGCTCCTACTTCCCTCTGTCATTCGGTCTGGGCTTTCAGACATGGATAAACAACCACGTAGGCATTGGACTCCAGGGAGACTATGTGATGTCTGTACGTAAGGACGAACCCCAGTTTGCTCAAGTAAGTATGAGAGTGATGTTCCGTATCGGAGGGGAGGACAAGCGTCCACGTCCTCAGGTGCATTACATTGAGATAGAAAAACCGATCGAACGTATCGTCGAGAAGGAAGTAGAAGTAATCCGCGAGAAGATTGTCATTAAGCATGAGATCCTCGAAGGTATCACTTTCGATTTTGCTAAGTCTACGCTTAGGTCCGAAAGCAGCTTCATCCTCGACAAGGTAGCAGAGATCCTGAAGTCAGATGAGACACAACGTATACTCATTACGGGTTATACGGATGCTGTCGGCAGCAAGGATTTCAACCGCAAGCTATCTATCGAAAGAGCCAAACGTGTCTACGATGAACTCATAGCTCGTGGCGTCTCTCCCGAGATGCTCAAGTACAGAGGTGTAGGTAGTGTCACCTCAGTAGCTCGTAGCGGAGAAGCCAACGACGTGAGACGAGGCGATCGCAAGATAACTATCGAGAAAATTACCGACAAGATCTATTGGGATAGACTTCAGTAACTATCAACACATATCTCCACAGGTGTATCGACTGTGTAGAGAAGCATAGGAAGGGGATGGCAGTACGGAACATTACTGTCATCTCCTTCAAGTTTGCACAGGGTATCTCCGGGGCCCTACCGTATCACCATCGCACCATCGGCTGAAAACATTTCTTCTCCAGGACAAGAACTTCTCTACTACCGTACCGAAAATTGTCGTCGTGAGCAGTTTTTTAGTTTTCAGGATCGGAAAAGTAATAATCAGGGGGTGGAAAGTTCGTCTTCTGCCCTCTGATTATTACTTCCGTGCAGGATAAATACGTAGAAAAAATTAAAGACTAAACAGGATTGAATGTGAAATCGGTAGAATGATCAAACATATAAATATGTAGAAAACAAATTCACCCTTTCCGAGGAAAAAATCACACAAAAACAGTATCTCTGTCTCAGATAAAGTGAGCATTCTTTGTTAGTACAAACACAAGCAACAAAAAAGCATTTTGCTCATTTCCAAATCGTTACCTATCCACCATACCATCATCAATAATACATTGTTTTTCAATAACATAACCCCATATCAAGTTTTCACTAAGGTACGATTTTTTCATCGCAACGCCTCTGCCTCTTTTTCGCTTTCATAAGTTTTAATTTCACTAAGGTACGATTGGGAGAAATTTCAGCTTTTTGAGAAATATCTTGAAGAACAGCAGTTTTAATTCCACTAAGGTACGATTGGGAGCAGTTGCAGGAGCAGTCTATTCTCCTCGCACAAGCGTTTTAATTCCACTAAGGTACGATTGGGAGGCAGGGGCTTTCGATTGCGTCGATGCAGGGCGAAATAAGTTTTAATTCCACTAAGGATTCTTAGATCATGTACTCTACAAAAGCTAAGTGAGAGATATGTAATAGTCTTTGAGTATGGATAGTAATCCGCAAAGTGCCCAAAAGAATATGTCCCGAAAGACAAAGAAACCAACTAATAAGTTGGTCTCTTTGTTGTTTTCTTTGCTATCTGACAAGAATTATCAGCCTTAGGATAAGGTTTCAAAAGTTATACACAATAGACAAGCATCACCACTTATCAAAATGCAGTAACTGCTCCTTGGGTTTTCTCTTCTTCGAACGGATGGGATCTTGCGAATAACCTAATACAATATCCAAGAATACCTTTTTGTTTTTGGGTATTCCCAATACTTCAGCCACTGCTCCTCCGTTGAGCCAACCTATAATACAACTTCCAATACCCTCTGCGGCTGCAGCAAGCGTCAAGTAGGCTGTATATATCCCCAAATCATTTTGCACATAATCGACTCCTCGAACCAAAGAACCGAATTTCGCCAATGGTGATGGGGGATCCGCAACAAGGAAGATGTGCACAGGTGCATTTTCTATAAACTTATTTTGCCCCAGAGCTCCTTTGCGCACAGCTTGGGCAACTTCTTTCACCTTATTCGGGTCGGTTACAACAACGGTTTGCCAAGGTTGTTCATTACAAGCCGATGGAGCCAATAAAGCCCCTTCCAATATACGCATCAAAACCTCCTCCGGTATCGGGCGAGTGGGATCAAAACGCCGATCGCTCTGCCTGAGTGCAAAAAGTTGATAGAGTTCCTGTGGATCCATGATGTTAATCGAAATTTTTCAGTTTGGCTAAGTATTTCCCGATGATGTCAAACTCCAAATTGACAATGGAGCCCTCCTCAATACGGCAAAAGTTGGTGTGCTCAAGTGTATAGGGGATAATAGCCACCTCAAAGCTATTGTCTGTGGAATTACATACGGTAAGGCTCACTCCATTTACGCACACCGAACCCTTCTCCACAGTTGTATACCCCATACGAGCCATAGCCTGCTCCACGTTGTATTCAAACTTGAAATAACGACTTCCATCAACATCTTTTGTGCCCACACAGCGAGCTGTACAATCCACATGTCCCTGCACAATATGTCCGTCCAAACGTCCGTCCATCTTCATGCTACGCTCCACATTTACCAAATCTCCCTCCTTCAACACGCCCAAATTAGAACGGTCAAGCGTCTCCTGAATAGCTGTAACAACATATTCGTTTCCCTCCAATTGAACTACCGTCAAGCAGACTCCGTTGTGTGCCACGCTTTGATCTATTTTGAGTTCATGAGCAAAAGGAGATGTCAATCTGATGTGGAGGTTGCCTCCATCTTTCTCAAGAGCAACCACACGAGCTGCTGCCTCTACAATACCTGAAAACATAGGATATACTATTTATAGTGCTTCTTATTTATAGTCTCTGCAAAAGTAGCAATTAGTGGGGGGTATGCAAGGATTGGAAGAGAAAATTCTCCTTTCCTCCCTACAAATAGATCTCCTGAGGATAGGAAACATTCACCAAAAAGAGAGCTTCACCTCGCACCGAAGCTCCCGCCTTACAGCGATCTTTCTGTTCCAAAATACGAATGATACTCTCAGGATCGGCATCACTTTTTCCAATATCCAAGAGAGTACCCACCACAGCCCGTACCATATTGCGTAAAAAGCGATTGGCTTTAATGGAAAATTGCCATGTGCCGGGATAGGGAGATGAACTCCAACAAGCCTGCGTAACGGTGCAAATGTTTGTATGCGTATCGGTGTGCAAACGGCTAAAACTGGTGAAGTCATGCGTCCCAATCAAATGTTGAGCCGCTTTATTCATCTTCTCTATATCGGGAAAAGGACGAATGGGGATCACATACTCTCGATTGAACGGGTCGCGTTCTTCCGTAATGAAGTACATGTAATGACGCTGTGTAGCCGAAAAGCGAGCGTGCGCCTCGGGCTTCACTGCTCTGATAGAGCGTACATATATGTCGTGGGGTAAAATCCCATTCAAACTCTTCATCCACCTATGTGGATCGGCAGCTATCTCCACGGGTAAATCGAAATGAGCAGGCAAGGAATAGGCATTGACACCTGCATCCGTACGCCCGGCACCGACAATCGGAATTGGTTCTTTGAAAAGCACTGCGAGGGCTTCCTCCACTTTTTGCTGTATGGATATACCATTGGGCTGTCGTTGCCAACCGCAATAGCCGGCACCCTGAAACGCTATATCTAAGAAAAAACGCTGCAACTCCATCGGGGAAAGCTCGTCAGAAAAGGACTATTTTTTCGCTGTTGCCTTCCGTTTGGCAGGGGTTTTCTTTGCAACTTTCTTTTTGGAAGTAGTCGCTCCTCCCTTGATGATTGCCATACACTCCTCAAAAGTCAGTTCTGTGGCACGCTCTTTCTGTTCTTTGGTGAGCTTATAGTTTTCGGAACCGTGCTTTATGTAAGGTCCGAAACGCCCATCTCGTACAGAGAGCGTTTCATCTTCGGGGAACTGTTTCAAAAGAGCCTTTTGCTCAGCTTCCCTTTTGTTATGAATGAGTTGGATAACCTCTTCCAAAGATATTTCCAACGGATTGATTTCCTTCGGAATGGATACAAAAGCCCCTGCATGGTGCGCATAAGGTCCAAACCGCCCCACGGCAACTTTGATAGGCGCGCCCTCGTACTCACCCAACATACGGGGTAATTTGAAGAGGTCAAGGGCTTCTTCCAAAGTAATTGTGGCGATGGATTGCCCGGGGCTCAACGAAGCGTATTGCGGCTTCTCTTGTTCATCATCGCTCTTTCCCAACTGCACAAGAGCTCCAAATCTCCCTATACGCACAAAGACCGATTTGCCGGTTTGAGGATCTTCGCCCAAATAACGCTCCCCTCTGTCGGAACCGGCATGAGAATCAAGAGCCTGCTCCACCATGGGATGAAACAGGGAATAGAAGTGTTGCAACGCCTCTGTCCACACCACCTTACCCTCGGCTATGAGGTCGAATTGTTCCTCAAAAAGAGCTGTAAAATTGTAATCAATCACCTTGGGAAAATACTCCACCAAGTAGTCGTTCACCACCTCTCCTATGTCTGTGGGGATCAGTTTTCCTTTGTTGCCACCGGTTCTTTCCTGACGCTTTTGCAACCGAGGTTCGGGAGAAGAGTTCTTTTCTATCTCCCAAACATAATCCATGTAGGTACGCTTTTCTCCCGCATCCGTACCCCGAGTGACATACTCCCTATTTTGAATAGTCTGAATGGTGGGTGCATAGGTGGAGGGGCGTCCTATGCCCAATTCCTCCATCTTGCGTACCAATGCGGCTTCCGAATAGCGAGCAGGAGCATGCGAATAGTGTTCACGAGCAGTAAGAGCTACCAAACTGAGTTCTTCTCCTCTCCGGAGCTGAGGCAATTGACGTGTATTCTCGGTCTCTTCCTCGTCATGCTCGGAGGTGTAATTATACAGACGCAGATAGCCATCGAATGTAAGTACCTCGCCCTCTGCTGTAAATTGGTCTTTTGTTTTCTCCGCCTCGAGCGAAACAATGGTACGTTCGATGCGAGCGTCTGCCATTTGTGTCGCCAGTGTGCGCTTACGGATTAAGTCATAGAGCTTTTGCTCCTGAGCTGTTCCACTAATGGACTCACGCTCCATATAGGTGGGACGAATGGCTTCGTGTGCCTCTTGTGCACCTTTGCTTTTGGTCTTGTACGTGCGGTATTGATAGTATTCCTCTCCCCATTGCGCCTTGATCACCTTGGCAGCACTATTGAGAGCAAGCGTGGAGAGGTTCACCGAATCCGTTCTCATATAGGTAATATGCCCCTCTTCATAGAGCTTTTGAGCCACACGCATTGTAACGGATACGGGAAAACCGAGCTTCCGAGCCGCTTCTTGCTGCAATGTGGAAGTCGTAAAGGGTGCAGAGGGTGTGCGCTTGGCAGGTTTACTTTCGACATTCAATACTGTCACCGTACCCCCTGCATTTCTTTTTATAAAGTCGATTGCAGCTTCGCTATGGGCAAATGTTTCCTTTGCATCGATTTCAAAGGCGTATGCTGCGTTACGGGGTAAGACTTGTGCAGCTATTTTGTAGGATGAAACGGGGGTAAATGCACGGATCTCCCGCTCACGCTCTACGATGAGTCGCACAGCTACGGACTGTACCCGACCTGCCGAAAGCGAAGGTTTGATACGCTTCCAAAGCAGAGGCGAAAGTTCAAAACCCACCACCCGATCCAACACTCTACGTGCTTGCTGCGCATCGACTAAGTTCAAATCTATATCCCTCGGGTTCAGAATGGCTTTTTCTATTGCCTGAGGAGTTATTTCGTGGAATACAATACGCTTTGTAGGCTTTCCCTCCCTTTTGAGTACCTCAAACAGATGCCATGCAATGGCTTCTCCCTCACGGTCTTCATCGGATGCCAGCCAAACCATATCGGCATTGTCTGCCACCTTTTTAAGCTCACGCACCACACTCACTTTGTCTTCCGAAACCTCGTAATCGGGACGGAAGTTATTTTCAATATCCACCCCGAAAGACTTTTTCTTCAGGTCTCGTATATGTCCATAGCTGGAGAGCACTTTGTACTCTTTACCTAAGAATTTCTCAATTGTTTTTGCTTTTGCCGGCGACTCTACAATCACCAAGTTGGGAGTTCTCTGCATCGTTGATTGCATTTTTATAGCTACAAAGTTAAAAGAATAGTTTTCAAAATCACACTTTTGCTCTCTCTTCGTTACAATTGTACGATGTTACAAATCCGTTACAAACTGCTCTACACGGGACAAAAACAAAGAAAATGTAGTACTTTCATACCCGTTTTTGCTTCTCCACATGGGTTGGGAACAACAAACCGATCAGATTACGTAGGTATATATGAACATAAAACGACACGGACTGACCCCTCAAGAGGTCGAACAGAGCAGACTACAACATGGCTCCAATCAGCTGACTCCTCCCAAGCGAGAATCCCTTTGGAGCAAATTCATCGACAAGTTCAAAGACCCCATTATCATCATTCTATTGGTGGCAATGGTGCTTTCATTCGGTATAGCGAGCTACGAATACTGGGTGGTGGGCGACAATTCACTCTCTCACTTCCTTGAGCCTGCAGGCGTTCTGTTAGCCATTCTATTGGCTACGGGCGTGGCATTTTACTTTGAGATGAAAAGCGAAAGAGAGTTTGAAATACTCAATCAAGTCAATGACGAGATATTATATAAAGTGTATCGTTCGGGCGAACTTAGCCAAGTGCTCAAGGTGGATATTGTCGTGGGCGACCTCGTATTGCTTGAAACGGGCGAACAAGTTCCTGCCGACGGAACACTCTTAGAAAGTATTTCATTACAAATAGATGAGTCGTCTCTCACAGGCGAACCGTTGGTAGAGAAAAGCATCCACACAGAAGAGTTTGACCACGATGCCACCTACCCGAGTAATTATATCTGCCGAGGAACAACTGTACTGGATGGACATTGCCTCTACCGAGTGGACAAAGTAGGTGACGCCACGGAATATGGACGCGTATTCGAAGGAGCACAAATAGACAGCAGTGTGAAAACGCCACTCAACCGCCAACTCGATGGTTTGGCAAGCATCATCACCAAAGTGAGTTACGGCATTGCGGCTTTGGTATTGGTCGGTTCTTGCGCCATATATGCCGCACAAGGAGGATTTGCACACTTCGATTGGGCGGATGCACTAAGCTACTTCCTCCAAAAGATTATGATCGCCGTAACCGTTATTGTCGTTTCGGTACCCGAGGGGTTGCCCATGAGCGTTACGCTCAGTCTTGCATACAGTATGCGCAGCATGATGAAGACAAACAATTTAGTGCGCCGAATGCACGCTTGCGAAACGATGGGAGCTGCCACTGTAATCTGTACGGACAAGACGGGAACGCTCACCCAAAACCGAATGACCATTGCCGATACAAAGTTTGACCCCGACACCTCGTCAGAGATGATACACATTGCCATGGCGGCAAACTCCACGGCACACCTCGACACAAGCAACCCGAACAAACCCGAGGCTTTAGGCAACCCTACCGAAGGCGCACTTCTGCTCTGGCTTAGAGAGCAACAAGTCGATTATCGCACCTTGCGCAACACCTATCCTCCCGTAGAGCAACTCACATTCTCTACCGAACGGAAGTATATGGGCACAGTCATATTGCACCAAGGGCGCAGGCTGCTACTGGTAAAAGGTGCTCCCGAGATCGTGCTGCAAAGTTGCCGCATAGCAGCCGATGAGAAAGCCGCCTATGAAGCACAATTGCTC
This sequence comes from Porphyromonas sp., assembly GCA_041848345.1. Classification (GTDB taxonomy): domain Bacteria; phylum Bacteroidota; class Bacteroidia; order Bacteroidales; family Porphyromonadaceae; genus Porphyromonas. The sequence continues at coordinate 8,717 of JBGZIN010000093.1, read as the reverse complement.
GACTATCAAAACAAAGCAATGCGCACCATTGGTTTTGCCTACAAGGAACTCGCGGAAGAAACAGCTTTTGCCAACGGACGCTTGGCGGTGGAAAATCTCACTTTCATCGGCATTGTGGGGATCAGCGACCCTGTACGCACCGATGTACCCGAAGCAATCCGCAGCTGCCTTGATGCGGGTATTCAGGTGAAGATCGTTACCGGAGACACTCCCGGAACAGCCAAAGAAATTGGACGACAGATAGGACTTTGGGACGAAACATGTACAGATCGGAACCTAATCACAGGCGTTGAGTTCGCCGCCCTAAGCGACGAAGAACTGCTGCCCCGCATACAAGAGATACGAATTATGAGTCGTGCTCGACCGATGGATAAAGAACGCTTGGTGCGCCTTTTGCAAGAGCAAGGCGAAGTGGTGGCTGTAACAGGTGATGGTACCAACGATGCGCCAGCTCTCAATCGTGCGCAGGTGGGGCTTTCGATGGGTGACGGCACCTCCGTGGCAAAGGAAGCGAGCGATATAACCATTTTGGACAATTCGTTTGCCTCCATCACTCAGGCTGTTATTTGGGGACGTTCGCTCTACCGCAACATCCAACGCTTCATCCTCTTTCAAATGACCATCAACGTGGCAGCCTGCATCATCGTACTGATTGGTGCTTTTTTGGGTACGGAAAGTCCGCTCACCGTAACACAAATGCTTTGGGTCAATCTGATTATGGACACCTTTGCCGCTCTCGCTTTGGCTTCCCTGCCGCCCAATAAGAAGGTCATGAACGAGAAACCGCGTAAACAAACGGACAATATCGTTACTCCCGTTATGGCAAAGCGCATCTTCGGATTGGGGATATTCTTCGTGGCTCTGCTCTTCGGACTGATGCAATACTTTAAGCATAGCGATTTGACTCATATTGCCGACTTCAGCTGGAGGGAATATGCACAACATCTGTTCAACTTCTCCGAAGGTTCTTTCAGCGGATATGAACTCTCCGTATTCTTCAGTCTGTTTGTATTCCTTCAGTTTTGGAATATGTTCAATGCAAAAGCCTTTCGTTCGGAGAAATCCGCCTTTGCGGACTTGAAGAAATGCTCCAACTTCCTTTTTATTGCCTTCTCTATTTTGTTGGGACAAATCGCCATCACCACTTTCGGAGGGGAGATGCTCCGCGTCGTTCCCTTGGATTTGACCACTTGGGCCATCATCATTCTTTCCACAAGCCTAATTCTATGGGGTGGCGAAGTGGCTCGATGGTTGAAGAAGGCGATGACAAACTGAACCCATTGTTCAGGATGGCGCACACCATCCTATCCATGAACATTGTTCTCCAAAAGAGCTTAACCTACGGGTTGAGCTCTTTTTTTCTATGGAGCACTCAATGAATCCAACAGGACTATCGCACGCCTTGACACCCAATAGATGAGCACGTTGTACGGTGTCTCATATCCCTCGTATCACACGCAAAAACATTCTTATACGCCTTGAAAAACTCATTTGCTCGGAAGCAAAACTTCATTTCCAACCTTGGAAACATTATTTCTAACCTTAGAAACATTATTTCAAGCCTTGGAAATATTATTTCAAACTTAGAAATAACTTTTTCGTCACGAGAAAAAAGATTTTGTCACGCATCTAAAATGATTTTTCGTCGCTTGCTCCTCATTTTTTTGAACCCGTACAATGAGACTGTTGCACAGTCGCCCAAATGACAAGTTGAGCTGATTGCTTCGCTTGACTTTGCCGAATGCACCAATCGCATGGACTGCGTACTCCGAGAGCATAATGGCGTTTACTCCGACTATGCCAAGGTGAGCAATCGTACCATAGAGGGTACCCGAGCTGCGAGCGATGGGAGTCTACTTGGGTAAGTGACCCAACTCGAATGTCGATAACAACGAAGCGAGTGCCGTATTATGCAACAGTCTCATCAAAAAACTCCCTATGCGCTACCAACTTGCCGTGTATCATGAAGGAAATTGCAACCGATACATATAGCGTATCAATCCCTGAGCATCGTTGTATGAGTGTATCATGGAGGGAATTGCAACCGATACCCGTTAATTCGCCCTTCAGTAAGTATAGGGTAACTTGCGGGCGCAAGCATTCCATCATTCGGGATGCATTAAACATTTACCACTCCTCTCTGTCCAACGTCTTGTATAAGGAATAATAAATGAATATGAACATACCCCAAGCAATGTACACAGCATTCAAGACAAAGCTATCGGCTTTGCTCTTATTACTCTGCCTTTGTATGCCTCAAGTACTTCGGGCTCAAAGCAATTACTCTTTGAAAGGAAAGGTTATTGACCAACAGACGGGCGAAGGACTCATCGGTGCCAACGTGCGGTTACTCTCCTCATCGGGCACTCAGTTGGCAGGTGTTTCCACCGATGTCAATGGCAGCTTTTCTCTGCGTCAAATCCCCTCGGGCAACCACAAATTACAGGTTTCCTATATCGGATATGAAGAGTATGGCTCCTCCGTTCAAGTCCCTTCTTCTGAAAAAGAGCTTACCATACGCCTCGCGGAGGATAGCAAACAGCTCGCCACCGTAGTGGTAGAAGCTCGGGCTGCCGATATGACCGTGAAGGGAGACACGCTCGTATTCAACGCCAATGCCTATCGAATGGGGACGGGGTCCACGTTGGAAGATCTCATCAAACGCCTTCCCGGAGCACAAATAGACGACTCCGGTAATATCGTTATCAATGGCAAGACCGTACAGAAGATTATGGTGGACGGCAAGGAATTTTTCTCCGGAGACACAAAGACAGCCACGAAGAATTTGCCTGCGGAGGTTATTGAAAAAATCGAGATGCTCGATCGCAGTAGTGATGCCGCACGGATGACCGGGTTTGACGACGGAAATGAAGAAACCGTGCTTAACCTCTCATTCAAAGAAGAGTACAAAGAGGGACTGTTTGGGAATGCTTTTGCCGGATATGGCACCAACAATCGCTTTGAAGCCAATGCAACACTGAACAACTTCTCGGGAGCCAACCGCCTAACCTTCATCGGAGGGGGAAACAATACCAATAACAAAGGTATGAGCGATATATCCTCGGGGGCAGAACAAAACAAACGTCCGCCTCGAAAGTCGGCAGTGGGTGTTACGACTTCGGCTGTTGCTGCATTGGACATAGCGCAAACTTTGCATGAAAAAGTCGAAGTGGAGGGCAATGCTCGCTACGGATATTCAGACAAGGTGGTCAAAGCAGAGAACAGTATCGAATATCTTCGCTCCTCCGGAAGCAATACATCGGGTACGGAAACGGCACAAAGCCGCACACAAGAGCATAGTGCGGGAACCAATCTGCGCTTTACCTACAAACCCAATAGTCGCACCGAAATGGTTTTTCAGCCTAATTTCTTCTGGGGTAAATCCATCGACCAAAGCAACGAGGAGACCAAAACGTTCAATGCACTCCAAGAGGAATTGACTCAATCGCAAATATCCAACTACACAACGGGCAGTAATCTGCGCACGGGAGGGACTTTCGACATCAGCCGTAAACTTACGCAAGAAGGACGGGTTATTAGCCTTCAACTGGGCACCAACTTCACGAAAAGCGACAGCGAAGGCTATTACTCAACCTCTTTCAGCAACAATACAAACAGTACACTCAACGAAAAACTGAGCCTGTTGCAAAACGATCATACGCAACGTACCTCTTTTTCCGCTCGCCTATCCTACGTGGAGCCTTTGGGTAAAGGTTTCTTTCTTCAAGGATTGGTGCAATGGAAAAACGACAGACGAAACGGCGTGCGTGATGTATATACCCCCGATGCCGCAGGAAACTACACCACCTATGAGGACGCATACGCCTCCTCTTTCATCAACAACCTTTCGAGCTACAACGTGGGGGTGAACTTGCAAAAGAAAGCAACCTCCTATGACCTTACCATCGGAGTGGGCATAGAGCCCATCGAGATGAAAACGTGGTTCCCCCTCGGCACAACAGAGACCATAACGAAAAGCAAATTCAACTTTGCCCCTCAAGTACGTTTGAATGTACGCCCCGACAAGCAAACCATGTGGAGATTGGATTACAGCGGACAAGCCGATATGCCCGACGTATATATGATGATGCCCGTAACGGATCCGACCAATCCATTGCAAGTAACCATGGGTAACAGCGAGTTGGCTCCGTCATTCACGCACCAGTTGCGCTCTTTCTTCCGTACCTATAATCCCGAAACACGCTTAGCGATCAACCTATTCACTCGGGCATCTTATACGCTGAACGATGTGGCTTCATCCATAACCTATGATGAAAACACGGGACGCCAAACAATCACCTACCGAAACGTGGATGGCAATGCCTCGTGGCGCATGTTTGGAATGGCTTCGATGCCTTTTTTCAATCCTCTCTTAACCCTCAATGTAGGTAGCCGTATATTCTTCACGCACCAGCTCGGGTTTGTCGAAGAGCGTGAGAACGTTTCCAACACTTGGGTGCTTGCCCCCCTCATGCAACTCTCCTATGCAAAAGGGATCTTCTATGCTCGTTTCAATGCTTCTGCAGAATACACGGGTACCACAAACAGCATTGACCAAAGCCGATACAATACATGGCTGTATCAAACAGGTTTGGAAAGCTCTATCGACCTACCTCTGAATTTGAAATTAGAGTCCGATGTAACCTTCCGAAAACGTACAGGATATGGTGCCGGATATGACCAAAGCGAGTGGCTTTGGAACGCAGCCCTTTCCTATTCATTTCTCAATAAGCAAGCAACGATACGCCTGAAAGCCTACGATATATTGGGGAACGAAACGGGGATTTCCCGCACGGCAACTGCTCTCGACATAACGGACAGCCGCACCAATGTACTGGGACGCTACGTAATGGTACACTTCATTTACAGTTTTAGCAGCTTTAGCAAAGGTGCCTCGCAAAGCGATTTCCAATCATTCGGACCGGGCGGAAGCAGAGGACTTCCTCCTCCACTTTGAAAGACCTCTGTATCAAAGGAATAATTCATTCGCATTCCCCCTTCCAATTTGAATGCATACAAACGTCAAAATGAACGCATACAAACTGAGTTTTTATAGCATACAAATTGGAAAATGAATGCATACAAACAAGAAAACGAATGCAGAGAAAAAAAGAGTAGCAGTGATACAATAGAAATATCGTACCTTTGTCCATGATATTTTTTAGATATAAAACCAATCTACCATAACTATGGCAAGAGTTATAATAATCGGAGCCGGAGGTGTCGGCACTGTGGTAGCCAAGAAAGTGGCTATGAACAAAGACATCTTTACAGACATTATGTTGGCAAGTCGCACGCAATCAAAATGCGACAAAATTGCACGGGAGATAAAGGAAACTTTGGGTGTTACAATCCAAACAGCCTCTGTCGATGCAGATAAAGTACCTGAATTGGTGGCATTGTTCAAGGAGTTCAAACCCGAGTTGGTTATCAATGTCGCACTGCCCTATCAGGACTTGACCATCATGGATGCTTGCTTGGAAACAGGGGTCAATTACCTCGACACCGCCAACTATGAACCTATTGATGAGGCAAAATATCAATACAGTTGGCAATGGGCATACCAAGAGCGTTTCAAAGAGGCCGGATTGACTGCTATATTGGGTTGCGGATTTGACCCGGGAGTTACAAGTGTTTTCACCGCCTATGCTGCCCGACATCACTTCGATGAAATCCACTATTTGGACATTGTGGACTGCAACGGGGGCGATCATCACAAGGCTTTTGCCACAAATTTCAATCCCGAAATCAATATCCGCGAAATCACTCAAAAGGGTAAGTACTATGAAAATGGCGAATGGATTGAGACAGAGCCTCAAGAAATACATCGCCCGCTACACTACCCCGGTATCGGAGTGCGTGAGAGCTACCTCCTCTACCACGAAGAGTTGGAGTCGTTGGTGAAAAACTTCCCTTCGCTCAAGCGTGCTCGTTTCTGGATGACTTTCGGCGAAGAGTACCTAACCCACTTGAGAGTTATTCAGAATATCGGAATGGACAGTATCGAACCGATCAACTACAATGGTATGGAGATCGTGCCCATTCAGTTCTTGAAAGCCGTGCTACCCAACCCACAAGATTTGGGTAATGACTATACGGGCGAGACTTCGATCGGATGTCGCATTCGTGGCGTAAAGAACGGAGAGGAACACACATATTATATATGGAACAATTGTAGCCATCAAGCAGCTTTCCGCGAAACGGGTACTCAGGGCGTGAGCTACACAACGGGAGTTCCTGCCACTGTGGGAGCCATGATGTTTTTCAAAGGTTTGTGGCGCAAGCCGGGTGTGTTCAATGTGGAGGAGTTCGATCCCGATCCATTCCTCGAAGAACTCGCCAAGCAAGGTCTGCCCTGGCATGAACATTTGGATGTGGACATAGAGTTTGAAAAATAAACCCTAAGCCTCAGAAAAAATGTAGGTTTCAAAATCCCCCTCTGTCTTGCTCCCGACACTAAGGTCAAAGACGAGGGGGTTATTGTTTTTATCCTCCCATAATTATATGAGCTACATACGTTTAGACAACTTACGCAAACACTACAAGCCACAAATTCCCGAGGCGCTTGAGCAATTGCCCTCCATAGAAGAGACAACCCTCTATACACCTATGGACGAATCGGTGGCTGCATTTTTTCCCGCCACTTTCGGACTTCCCATCGTGGAGTTGCATACCAATTCGGCACCACAACCCGTCAATGAACGAAAACCATTGAAGGTGGGGGTACTGCTATCGGGAGGACAAGCTCCGGGAGGACACAACGTAATTGCCGGTCTATTCGATGCGCTCAAAAGCTATCACCCTGCCTCTTTTCTATATGGATTTCTTATGGGACCGGGGGGATTGCTACAAAAGCAAGTGCGTGAGCTCACGGCTGATGTAATCAATGCTTATCGGAACTCAGGCGGGTTCGACATGATTGGTTCCGATCGTACGAAATTGGAAAAAAAAGAGCACTTCGACACTGCTCTACATGTGGCGCATAGCTTGGGATTGGATGCCTTGGTCATCATCGGTGGAGACGATTCAAACACTAATGCTGCGCTCCTTGCCGAGTATTGCAAGGCTATCGGAGATCCTTTGGTCGTGATAGGATGTCCTAAAACAATCGATGGCGATTTGAAAAATGCCTGGATAGAAACTTCGTTTGGCTTCGACACCTGTGCCAAAGTATATGGAGAGTTGATTGGCAACATACAGAGGGACTGTTACTCGTCTAAGAAGTATTGGCATTTCATCAAACTCATGGGGCGTGCGGCATCGCATCTAACGTTGGAATGCGCTCTCATGACCCAACCGAATGTGGCGATAATCAGTGAAGAAATTGCCGCTCACAACCGTTCTTTGGACGACATTGTCAGCCAACTGGCAGACGTTATTGTCATGCGTTCGGAGCGTGGTATGGATTTCGGTTCGGTACTCATCCCCGAAGGGTTAGTAGAGTTTATCCCCAAGATGAGGGTGTTGATAGGGGAACTTAATCGAGTTTTAGCAGAAAATGCCCACAAATTGCATTTGGTAAAACGTTCACAAGTCCTCAACTATCTGGCAACGAAACTCAGTGACGAGTCGGCTTCGTTTTTCCTCTCTTTGCCTAAAGAAATGGCTTATCAACTTTCCATGGAGCGTGATCCGCACGGCAATGTGCAAGTATCGCGTATAGAAACTGAAGATTTGATTGTTACCATGCTCCAAAAAGAGTTGGACAAGCGCAAAGCAAAAGGCGAGTACAAAGGTAAATTCTCTCCTTTAACCCATTTCTTTGGTTATGAAGGTCGCTGCTCTATGCCCTCCAACTTCGACGCATCGTACTGTTATTCCTTGGGGCGTACCGCTACTTACTTAGCTATCGCACGCCGATCGGGCTATATGGCGGCTGTACGCAATTTGGTCAATCATCCTTCCGAATGGCAACCATCCGGCATTCCTCTTACACTTATGATGAATTTAGAGGAGCGCAAAGGAACCATAAAAGCCGTAATCAAGAAGTCCTTAGTCGATATTGAGGGTGCGCCCTTTCGCTACTTCCGCAAGCATAGACATGAATGGGCAGAGGGCGTTGCTTATCATTACCCGGGACCTATACAATACTTCGGTCCCTCGGCTGTATGCGACAACACAACCATCTCCCTACGATTGGAGAACCATTTAGAACCCGAAGATGAAGAATATGACTCCCCTTTTGCTCTATGAAGTAGGACAATGAAATGGTGTAAAAACTTTCCGGGTTCTATCTTTTCCGCAGCCTTTTGCTCGATGAAGTAGAGCAATGAAACGGTGTAAAACTTTCTGGGATCAATCTTTTTCGTAGCCTTTTGCTTTACGAAGTAGGGCAATGAAACAACAATACGACCGTGGCTTGTATGCCTGAAACAATAACTCATAGGGGATGGATCTTCGCATGTTTTCCACTGGGGAAAATTCTTTCGGCAAAGAATGACCTTTAAGGTCAAAAAGAGATCTTTGGCTTCTTTTTCATAACTCACTGGGGCTTGTTAATAAGGGGATAAAGTCGTCCTTCACACGGAATGTATGGAAATTGAGCAGAGAAGAAAATACTCATTATTCACAAAACTCTGTTTATCAACAATCTAAACATGTTGTCGTAAGTCCGGTGTTTTCGTAGAATTGGACATCGACGATTTTTGCAAGTAAAAACAAGCATCTTATTCTGTCAAAAGCCGCTTGTATACGTCATTTTTATCTCCTAACTTTGC
>JBGZIN010000092.1:0-63750 GCA_041848345.1 Porphyromonas sp. | reverse complement strand
TTCCTCCTTTGTTTTCTCTCCCGAAGTCGGAGGATTTCGCTTGCGGAAGATGTTGCTTTGTACCGATGACGCAAATATACTCGATTTATTGCGAAAAAGATACCGAGCAATCCGAAAAAAGATACCGAGCGATTGCGAGATTGCTCGGCATCTTTAGAGCGACCAGCCGGTAGGCTCTTTCGGTGTGGTTATCAAACGGTAAGAAAACGGAACAACAAGGCTTTTACGAACTGAAGATGTCTCTAATAATGCCATCAATCAAAACAAATCCTTCTCTCGTTGCACGCAGATAGTTACCCTCCCACTGCAATAAACCTCGTTCACAAAAAGGCTTTGCCGCATCCACCAAGGAAGTATAAAACTTTTTACCCAATGTGCTTCTCAAGAGTTCCGCATCGACCCCTTTTGTAGTGCGTAAGCCCAGCATTATTCGTTCATTGTACAGCTCTTTGGCGGAGAGTATTTCCTCAAAATCTACGGGCAATTTTCCCAACGAAAGGAGTTCAAGATAGGTGGTCAGGTCTGCAACGTTGGCATATCTCTTGTGCGGTATATAACTATGGGCAGAAGGTCCCAAACCATAATAAGGCACATGCTCCCAATAGGAGGAATTGTGCCGGGAATAGGCTCCATCTAAGGCAAAATTTGAGACTTCATACTGTTCGTATCCATGCTGTTGCAATTCTTCAACAAGATAGGCATAGGCTTGCAAACCGACTTCCTCCTCGGGAAGATGGAATTTTCCCACCTTTACGCTGTGTGCCAAAGCCGTTCCGTCCTCGCAAATCAAGTGATAAGCCGATATATGAGGCACGCAGAGAGAGAGAGCCGACGCCACATTCTCCCGCCACTGCTGCTCCGACTGATGGGGAAGAGCGTAGATAAGATCGATACTGATATTGTCAATCCTATTTTGACGCAATGTGTCGATCGCCTGATAAACTTGTTGCACAGAGTGCCTCCGCCCCAAGAAAGAAAGTTCTCGATCTGAAAAACTTTGCACACCCAAGCTAACCCTATTAAAGCCCAAATCTGCCAGACCTTGCCCATAAACAAGAGATACATCGTCGGGGTTGGCTTCCAACGTCCACTCTGCCTTTTCATCAATAGCAAAGTGTTTATGCAGACATGAAACGATCTCTTCCAATTCTTGCAAGGAAAGAAGCGAGGGCGTCCCACCACCCCAATAGACAGTCTGAATTGGATCTACTGCTTCCAATGAAGAGAACAACTCTATCTCCCGACAAAGCGCATTGACAAATTGCCTCTTAAGCTCTGTATTGGTCTGCGAATAAAAGTCACAGTAAATACAACGTGTGGCGCAGAATGGAATGTGCAGATAGATACCCGCCATCTAAAGTAATCAGCTGAAATCTTTCAGATACAACGGATGCGATACCCCTCCCACTTGAAAAGCTCTATTCATGGCTTCGACACGAATAAACTCAACATTCTCAAGCAACTCAGAAGCAATTTGCACCTGAGTCCCATAAATCAACGGCACGAGCAGGAGATCTTCACCCCTCTTTTGCTTACTGCCCTTTGTATGCACAAAGAGATTATAGACACTACGTCCTTTCCAATCTTCACGCTCTTCCCAAAAAATGGCTACCTCTCTTTCATTGAACCTTTTTATCTGAAGATTATAAGGAGGATCGGGCTTTGACTGAAGTCTGTTGTTGAAAGGATACATGCGTACAGGTTCGGTAAAATACTGTGCAATAACCCGATCAAGTCCTTTTCGTTGAGGGCGAATGTTTTCTTCTCGATAAAAACAAACCCCCGCCATTCTCTGCTGACGAGTCATTTTTATCTGTTGAGCAATTACAGAGGAATGCCAGCGACTGTTATCCTCCACTCGATATGCACCCAATCCGGGGACGATGGGAAGTGCCGGTATTTGCGTTTTCCAATCATAGAGAAAGGGATCAAAATGATGATCCTTATAGTACATCATGGGGACTATAAAATCAATGCTTCCCTCTTTATGCCATTGAAGGGGATCTTGATAGACACTTTCCCGGCAAGTCCACCCAATCTTTGGGTAGGTTGTCAGCGTCCTGAATTTGCCTAAAGTGGCTGCACTGATTAAAACATGGGGTTGAGCCTTGCGCACGCTTTCCGACACTTTACGCAGGAGAGTGGATATGTTCTTCCTACGCCAAGAGCTCTTATCCTCCCCTTTGCCATACTTTGCATAAGAAGATTGGTCTTTGAACGAGGCGACATGCTCCGGATAACGGATATAATCAAAATGTATTCCATCCACATCGTAACGCCGAACCAAATCAAGCGATAGATCAGTTATGTATTGATGTACTTCGGGATTACCCGGATCTAAATACCACTCTCCTTTATGGGCAATGCACCACGAACGATTGCGTCCCCAAATGCCTTTATTCCCCAATGAGCGAACGTGCTTGTCCGTGCCCAAAGGAAAAGTTACTATCCAAGCGTGCAGAGTAAGCCCTCTTTTATGGCACTCTTCCACGGCAAAAGCCAAAGGATCATAGTTTAGTACCCCGTCTCTTCGAGTCAAAACGCCACTCATCGGTTCCATCGAGGAGGGATAAAGAAGATCACCCCGCAAACGCACCTGCAAGAAAACCGTATTAAAATTGGCAAGAGCAAGGCGATCTAAAATCCGACATAACTCTTCACGCTGTTTTTTCATTTCATACGTCGAAGAAGCAGGTGCCTGAGGCCAATCAAGTCCATAGATTGTGGTAAGCCATACACCTCTTATCTCCGGAGCTGTTGAATAGTCGAGCGGAGCAAACAATTCTTGAGGAGTGGGGGCTTCCTTGGGAATAGATTTTTGGGTAATTGAGTTTTTTTCCGATATCGCTTTCCGTGGCTTACGGGGAGCACAAGCAACCAAAAGAAAGAGAATACCCAGCAGCGCAACAAAGCTACTTGAGCATCTTCTTCCCCTGTTATGCAAACAACCCCTCAACATGAGTAGAAAATGTTATCAATCAGGCGAACATCTCCACAATAACATGCGATGCAGCCAATTACAGATGGGGCTTCTTCCCAATGGGTTATCGGTTGTAGTGTTTCGGCATTGACTATACTATAATACTCAACCTCCAAATGGGGCTGAGCATTGAGCTTTTGCACCACTCTTTCTTCTATCTCTTTGGGTGTTTTCCCCTCACTCTTCCAAAGTAAACTCTCCCGAAGAATTTGGTAGATCAACGGAGCATAGGGGCGTGTTTCCTCTGTCAGCCTCTGATTACGGCTGCTAAGTGCCAATCCCGATGCTTCCCGAACAATGGGCATAGGGATGAGTTCCAAATCCAAACCACATTGCTTTATCATCGTTCGGATTATGGCTATCTGTTGGAAGTCTTTCTCGCCAAAAAAAGCTCCATCGGGTTCTACCCACTCGAATAATTTACTCACAATCAAGGCAACTCCTTCAAAGTGCCCCGGGCGCCGAACGCCCTCCATAACTTGCGCCACTGCCCCCAAATCGAACACTCGTTCGATGGCATCTTTTTCATACACCTCTTCTTCCGAAGGCATAAAAAGATAATGGCAACCCGTTTTTTCTAAAAGAGCAATGTCCTGCTCGGGTTGCCGCGGATAGGTAATAAGATCTTGAGGATTGTTGAACTGCTTGGGATTAACAAATATGCTCACCACACAAACATCATAGCGTGCCACTGCCTCTGAAACAAGACTCAAATGCCCCTCGTGAAGCGCTCCCATGGTGGGGACAAAGCCGATGGTTCTCCCCAATGCTCTCTCTCCTTTGAGCAGGAGGGCAAGTTCCTGCTTACTTCCTGTAATCTTCATAGCTTTACTTACGAACGACCTTAAATCCTTCCTCTCCCAATGATTCGATCAAAAGTGCTTCATCGAAAATCTCATCGTCTATTTCCAAAGAGAGGGTGCCCTGTTCCAAAGAAATGTCCACACTCCTTACTCCTTCGACGGTATCGATCGTTGCTTGTACTGTTTGCACGCAATGAGGACAATGCATTCCCTCTATGCTATACTGTTGGGTTGTCATCTTAGAAATCAATTTTTATGGTAACAAAAGAGAGGCATCGCCATAGCTCAAAAAGCGATAGCCTTCTGCAAGTGCATAGTTATATACCCGCTTCCAATTCTCTCCGATCAAGGCAGAGACCAATAAGAGCAAGGTGCTTTTAGGTTGATGAAAATTGGTAATCAATCCTTTTACCAAATGAAATTTATAGCCGGGCATAATGAGTAGAGTCGTCGCATAAACAAGTCTCTGAATTCCCCTTGCTCGCATCTCATCATGTAGTCTTTGAAGCATTTCTTTAGGCGATAAATGCTCTTCTTCTTTCCCCAAATAAGGCTCCCACTGCTCTACAATGGGAATGGAGTGATGGGGATTGTCGAACAGTTCGTCCCAGTGATTGAGTACCACATAGTACAGACTCTCCAAAGTGCGCACGGTAGTCGTGCCTATGGCTATCACACAATCAGCATGAGCGAGCAGTTTTTCTATGGTCGGCAACTCCACCACACAAAGTTCTTGATGCATATTGTGCTCAGCAACGTTGTCCGACTTGACCGGCAAAAAGGTGCCTGCACCGACATGCAGAGTTACATCGGCAAGCGCTATTCCCAATCGCTCAATGGCGGCAAACTCCTTGTCCGTAAAATGCAATCCCGCCGTGGGAGCCGCCACAGAACCCTGATTTTTAGCATAAACGGTTTGGTAATCATCGTTATCTCGCTCCTCTGTATCTCTATGCAAATAAGGTGGAATGGGAAGGATGCCCACTTGCTCCAAGAGTTCTCCAAACGTATAAGAGGGATTATCCCAAGAGAAGCGAATAAAGTCTCCATCCACTCGCTCTGCTCTGAAAAGAAATGTTTCTCCCTCAAAAGAGACCTCTCGCTCCAAAGCCCCCTCTTTCCAGCGACGGGCATTGCCCACCATACAACGCCATACACAACCTTGCGTGGCAACAAGCGAACACTCATATTGCATGGGATCAACAGGCTCCAAACAAAGCAGTTCAATCTGAGCGCCAGTCTTCTTTTGGAGATAAATTCTTGCCCTGATCACCTTTGTGTTATTGCGCACCAAGAGGGAGGCGGAGGGAAGAAGAGAGGCGACATCGGCAAATGAATGTGTCGAAACCATCCCCTGATGAAAAAACAGAAGTTTGCACGAAGAACGCTCTTCCAATGGATAACATGCTATGAACTCATCCGGCAATGGATAATCATAATCCGCCATCGAAACAGTCTCTATTCCTTTTTTCATCACCATAATTGTCTGCTAAAAACAAATGCAAAAGTAGGACATTTGAGTGTGGTAAACAAGATTACTCAAACAGGTCTTTCCTTTCCGATACGAGTGCTTTGCTCATTTTTTTCAATGCATCGTTTCTTTTGTTCTGTTGTAGACAACCTCAATAGCAAAGAGAGCTCCTTTTATCGTTTCTTTTGTTCCCAATTGGGGTGCACATAAAAATTGAACATTGTGGAAATGTTGGAATGCTCAAGAATGGTACTTATCGTCTTATAGCCGCACTGACTTTCAATATATCTTGTGACAAAAAGGGTACCCAATCTTTTTAATAAATGAGAGAAATAACTCAATATGCATATAGCTCTACTGAGAATGTAGATGTCACAACTACAAAATAACAAGAGAGACGTTTGTTTTAACCCACGGGGTGTTGAAAAGAGTTGTTGGGATAACAAAAAGGCGATCCCCTGTCTTCCAACAGAGAACCGCCTCAATTTTGTATCTAAGAGAAACTCTCTTACTTACGCTACACCGCTAAAGCCCATAAACGCCATAGCCAAGATACTTGCCGAAATCATGGCTATTGGCACGTTTTGCATAGCCTTGGGTAGATTGGCTGTGGAGAGTTGCTCTCGAATTCCTGCAAACACGACCATCGCCAAGAAGAAGCCCAATCCCGTAGAAATGGCATACACCAAGCTCTCTACGAAGTTATAATCCTTTTGGATGACCAATATCGCTACCCCCAACACACAACAGTTAGTCGTAATAAGCGGAAGGAATACCCCCAATGCTTGATAGAGAGGAGGAGAAACTTTCTTCAATATCATCTCCAACATCTGAACAAGGGCTGCAATCACCAAGATGAAAGAAATAGTCTGGAGAAAATCTATTCCAAAAGGAACCAACACATAATTATTGATCAGGAAAGTTACCATGGTCGCAATCGCCAATACGAAAGTTACGGCAGCTCCCATACCGGCAGCAGTATCGATCTTCTTAGAAACCCCAAAGAATGGGCAAATCCCTAAGAACTGTGAAAGCACAACGTTATTAACAAATATCGCTGCTATGACAATCATTATATAGTGCATAATAGATATCAATTAGAGGTCAAACATCAAGATTTCTTTTTCGTTACCACATTGAAAAGAGCAATCAAACAACCCAACACCAAGAAAGCTCCCGGAGGTAGGATGAAAGTCAATGCTCCGTAAGAATCGGGGAAAAGGGTAATATCAAAAATCTTACCCGACCCCAAGACTTCTCGGATAGCTCCCAATATCGTAAGCGCAAGTGTAAAGCCCAAGCCGATGCTTATACCGTCCAACATGGAAATAACGGGGTTTTGCTTTGAGGCTACGGATTCGGCACGTCCCAAAACAATACAGTTCACCACAATCAAAGGAATAAAGAGCCCCAAACTGGCATCCAAGGCGGGTAAGTAGGCTTTAATGAGCAACTGAAGCACAGTTACAAAGCCTGCAATTACCACGATAAAAGCAGGAATACGAACTGCATCGGGGATCAACTTTTTGAGCAAAGAGATAACCAAGTTGGCAAAAATCAATACGAAAGTCGTTGCCAATCCCATGCTCATACCATTTATACCGGATGTTGTGGTCGCCAATGTGGGACACAACCCAAGGAGAAGAACGAATGTGGGGTTCTCCTTAATAATCCCATTCGTTAGAGTTTGTACATACTTATTCATTGTTCAGCTCCTTTCTCTTCTGTTTTTATGCTCGTAGCTTCTGTCGAAATCATCTCCTCGGAAGCTGCTCCATTCACCTTTTGAAAAACCTTGTAAGCTCTATTGACTGCATCAAGAAATGCACGGCTGGTAATGGTAGAAGCGGTAATTGCATCCACTTTACCCCCATCCTTACCTACGACAAGAGGAGCTTCGGCTTTCATATCAACACCCGACATTTTACGGATAGAACTTGGTGTTAGGTTATCCATGTGAAACCACTCCTGCATCTTAGCACCAAGCCCCGGAGTTTCTGCATGCTTCAACACAGAGTAATCTTTGATTATACCTGCGGCATCAAAACCAACCATCACATCAATACGTCCCGAAAAACCATTCATCGAGTAAGACTGTACGGCATATCCGACCACTGTACCACCCTTTTTAGCTGGATACACAGTGAGCTTCTCTGCCTCTCCCTCAACTTCCACTTCTGTCATTTCATCAAGAGGTGAGTTGTCAAACTCCGGTACTACTTGTTTGATAGCCTCTGTCTTATTTTTCAGCTCTGTTGCTGCAATAGGGTCTTTGGTAACCCCATTCATTACTCCCAATATTGCACCCACAATAAGACAGATGAGTGTGAGCGAAAGGAGCATATTAGGAAATGTAGATGCTAACTTTTTCATTTGGTTGCCTCCTTTACTTTCTTGACCTTTTCTCCAAAATGTTTGGGTTTACAGTAGAGGTTGATGATAGGGGTAAAAGCGTTCATAATCAAAATTGCAAACGACATCCCCTCGGGATACGCCCCCCATGTACGAATGATCACCGTCAATAGCCCGATGCAAACACCGTAAACAAGCTGACCTCTTGCCGTTATTGGAGAAGAAACATAGTCCGTAGCCATAAAGATCGCTCCCAGCATAAGTCCTCCTGTTAGCAAATGTGCCACAGGAGATGGATAGACAGAAGGATCTACCCAATAAAGGATACCACTGAAAACAAATACGGTCAGCAATATGGAAATAGGAGTATGCCAAGTAATAATCTTACGCACCAACATGTACACGAGACCTATCAAAAGAGCCACGGCAGAAACCTCTCCCATTGAACCCGGATTTAACCCCAAGAATAGATCCAAAGAAGCGGGGATTTGCTCCAAGGCACCTTCGACGCCCTTTACAGCTTCTTTCATGAAATAAAGAGGAGTAGCCATCGTCTCTCCATCCACCGCCTTTGTCAAATGAGAGGCAACGGGCCAAGTAGTCATCTGAGCCGGGAATGCAATCAAGAGAAATACACGCCCTACCAAGGCAGGATTGAAAATGTTATTTCCCAAACCTCCAAACGCCATTTTCCCAATGGCAATGGCTATAACGGAGCCTATCACTACAATCCACCAAGGTAAAGTACTGGGCAAATTAAAGGCAAGAAGTACAGCTGTAAGAATAGCAGAGCCATCCATAATGTAGTTCTTACGACGCAACATAAAGGTCGTAATCAAATACTCTGTCAAACAGCAGGCCACTATACAAAGTCCTGTAACCAAAAGGGAATGCCACCCAAATTGATATACAGAAAACAAAAATGCAGGTATCAGTGCAATAAGCACTCCATACATATTTTTACTAATGCTATCACCACTGTGAATATGTGGCGAAGGCGATACTATCATTTTATTTTCCATTGTGAGAAAACTTTTTTGTCGTATTGCTTATTGCTTACGAGTACGTATAATACCCATAACAGTCTGTTTACCGATGCGAATATAATCCAACAATGGTCGATCTGCAGGACAAGTAAAGCTACAAGAGCCACACTCGATACAATCCACCACGTTCATACTCTCGCAACTATCCCAATTTTTAACGGCGGTATCACGCATCAAGAATGCAGGGTTCAAGCCCATGGGACACACACCCACACACTTTCCACAACGCACACAATCACGCATTTCGCCACGTTCAGTAGCCTTGCGACTCAGAAGTAATAATCCGGAAGACCCCTTGGTTATAGGCACTTCTGCATTAACCAAAGCACGCCCCATCATGGGACCCCCACCGATAATCTTAGCTGCATCTTCAGGCATTCCACCGGCATGATTGATCAGATCAATCATAGGTGTTCCCATACGTACCATCAAATTGGAAGGCTTGCTCAATGTATCTCCCGTTACGGTTACCACACGTTCAATAAGAGGTTTATTTTTTTGTACTGCCTCGTATATTGCATAGATAGTACCCACATTCTGAACCACGGCACCGGTTGAAATAGGCAGTGCTCCACTTGATACCTGACGGCGAATCACAGCATCGATCAACTGTTTTTCTCCCCCTTGTGGATACCTTTTCTTCAATGGAATAATCTTGATACCGGGATACGAAGATGCAACACGCTCCATCTCACGAATAGCCTCGGGCTTATTCACCTCTATACCGATGAGCGTTTCCTGCACATCAATAGCCTTCATTACAATGGTACACCCTATCATGATTTCCTCGGCATGCTCTCTCATCAGAGCATCATCACTGGTTAAATAAGGTTCACACTCTACGGCATTGATGATAAGCACGGTCGCCTTTTGCCCCGGAGGTGGAGAGAGTTTCACATGGGTCGGAAAAGTAGCTCCTCCCATACCAACGATACCCATCTCCGCTATTTTATCAATAATCTCTTTAGAGCTTAGTACGCACTCTTTCTTGATCGTTGTGGAGCGATCAATAGATGCTTCCCATTCATCGCCCTCAACGTTTATAAATATGGCAGGCTTCTTATAACCACTCGAATCGAAGATGGTATCTATTTTTGCCACTTTTCCCGAAACCGGAGAGTGTATATTGGCAGAAACAAATCCTCCTGACTTGGCAATGAGTGTGCCGACCTTAACCTCGTCTCCTTTTGCCACTACTGCTTGCGCAGGAGCGCCAATATGCTGTCCCAAAGGAATTACTGCCACCTGAGGAATAGGCAAAACTTCGATGGGACGCCCTGCTGACATTTTACTTTCGGGTGGATGAATTCCCCCTATACGAAAAGTCCTCTGCATAGTATTTATACTAATATGATCGTTTTTAGATTATTTTCTGTTATCACGCACTTGCCACAGGAGCATCCGATGGCTGAGACGGAGCTGCAACAGAAGCTTTGGGAACTTCAGTTGCAGGTTTGTCTTCTACCGGAGCTTCGGGCTTACGAGGGGGAAAGTTGGTCTCGTGAATAGCTCCTGTAGGACAAACAGCCACACATTTACGACACAAACGACACTTATTGTGGTCTATGTATGCCAAATTGTTTTCCACCGTGATAGCTTCAAAAGGACATGTTTTTTGACACTTTCCACAACCGATACAAGCGCTTTTACAAGCTTTCATTGCCACACCGCCCTTATCCTTGTTCACACAAGAGACAAAAACACGGCGCCCCTTAGGACCTTTTTTACGAAGCTCTATAATCATCTTGGGGCAAGCCTTAACACAGGCTCCACAAGATGTACACTTCTCTTCGTCTACCTCGGGAAGACCTGTCACGGGGTTCATGTGCAAAGCGTCGAAATCGCAAGAAAGAGCACAGTCGCCCAATCCTAAACAGCCAAAGGAACATCCCGTTTCTCCGGCATAAAGCACAGAGGCGATTTTACAGCTCTTCGCTCCTTGATACTCATTAACCTTGGGACGGACCTCGCAAGTACCATTGCAACGAACCACGGCAATCATCGGATCGGCAGCCGCTGCAGACATTCCTAAAATGTCCGCCACTTGCCCCATCACAGCCGATCCCCCCACAGGACAAAAGAGACCCTCTAAAGAAGAAGCTCCAACACATGCGGCTGCAAAACCGCTACATCCGGGGTAACCACATCCTCCACAGTTTGCCTGAGGTAGGACTTCGGATACAGCTCCAATACGAGGATCTTCATACACTTCGAATTTCTTCGACACGAAATAAAGAAGTAGTGCGCTGATAATGGCAATAACGCCCAGCACAATCGCAGTTAGTATCATATATTATCGTTTGAATGAATTTTCTCTATGGTGAAAACAAATTTACGCTTTAGAAGAGAGCGAAACATTGAAAGCACTACATAGTACACAGCTACACTGGCAAGCGTAAGCAATGCAGTATGTATCTCTGAATAACGAAAAACGTAGTTTGCCATAAGGGCCACGATAAGCACTATGACAAGAGGTACGACAAAACTTAGAAATACAGCCAAACGCCCCATTGCATAGTGCCCTTTCAGAATAACAGTCTCTCCTTGAACAAACGTCTCATGGGGAGCATAAACCGTCACATTTCTCTCTTTGCAATCCGCCGAAGTGCAAGCACTCGCTGCATGGCATCCACTACAAGCGCTCTTTTGCAAGATGGTTACATCTACATAACCACTGTGCACACGCGCCACGACTGCCTTCTGTTCCAAAACGTTCGCACTCATCGCCTATCACAAAGATTTTTCTATAATTACCCTTAAGCTCCACAAAAGTAGGTATAAATATCTATTTGGAGTATATTCCATGAAGAAAAAATCCCAATTCTATGGCACAACAACAAGCGAGAGAAAAGAAAAAATACCTAAGGATAATGACAAACAGACGCTGCAAAACATAAACATTAGTAGGTATTTTATCCTCAATTATCCAAATATAGCTCTGAAAGCCTTCTTCTTCAGCCAATATAGCGGAGGGCTTTCAAACATTTGAGTACTCCCTCTTGCCATGAGTATAGAGGGGTAATATCTTCAGTCAATGCCAATAGCGAATAGGGCGGACGAGAAGCTAAAGTTGGGTATTCCGCGGTCGAAATGGGGTTTAAGCTGCAATTTTCTTGTAGAGACGCCTTTTGCACAATTTCCTGCGCAAAGCCGAACCATGAAGTTACTCCGGCATCATGGTAATGGGTTATGATTGAAGGGAAAACTTCCTCTTGAAAAAACCGACACGACAAATTCGCCACATATTCTGCCAAATGAGGAGCATAAGTGGGTGCTCCATATTGATCCGCAACAATTCGCAATTCCTCTTGGGTATGGGCAAGATGCAATACAGTTTTCAAAAAATTCTTTCCGTAAGGCGAGTAAAGCCAAGATGTGCGCACAACGATCCCTTTTCCATTCGTAAAATAGTTACGCATGGCTTTCTCCCCCTCATATTTACTCTTTCCATACACCGATTGGGGATTGGGATCATCCGAAACCTGATAAGGAGTATCTTGCTTTCCATCAAAAACATAGTCGGTACTAAAATGAATCATACCCCAATCTCTGCGGGCAACCTCTCTTGCCAAATCCTTAACAACAACGGCATTTATCCTTGTTGCCAACTCGGGTTCTTCCTCCGCTTTATCGACCTGGGTGTACGCCATGGCATTGATAAGCAAGCAGGTTTCATACAATTCATCTCGACAAAGACCGTCCAGTAGAGCAAATAGTTTTGCCACACTTCCCTCTTTTTCAAAATCGCAAACAGATCTGGTTACAGGGTAAAGAGTGATTGAATTGCCAAGACACAATGAGGATAAATGATGTACTAACGAGCATCCCAACTGTCCATTAGCCCCCAAAAGTGCAATTAAAGCCTTTCGTTTACACATAATGCTCTATTACTCTTCGAGTGTTTTTTGTTCATTCATCCTTTTCTCTCCCAAAACTTTAAGCAAAAGACCAAATTTTTGAATTGCTTCCTCTGTCTCGGGATAAACCTCTTTATTGGCTGCTTTCAACTTATGCACTCCGTAAATTGCCTCCAAACAGGTTTCGATCTCGCCTTTGGCTTGCACTCCATTTTTTCGTTGCAAAGCTATAATTGAGGGCAATACTTGGATATGTATCCCTTGGTAAATTTCTTCTCGCTTATCCTCTAAGAGTTGTTTATGAAATTGCTCCAATTCCTCTATCAGCGTAGATACTTCATGAGTATGATCTCCCACATTTTCCAATACTCCATCATTCTTTAGGAGATCGTATACCTGTAAAAGAAGAGTGGCAAGCGCTGCATTCTCCGTCTTTTGTCCCAACTGATCACAATACTCTCGAATAGCTTCTTCGGAAGGGAACAATCGGACAAACTCCTCTAACTTCCACATATAAAGCAGATATTCGGCAGGGTTTTCTTCCCGCAAGCGTCGCATATAATCTTTTGAAAAAAATGATTGATCCATTCCAAAGTAATGATTATTTCTTCTTGAGTAAACGGTACACGGGGTAAAGTGATGAGACATACCCCACGACAAGTAGAGTCAGCAATAGCACACATAAATCCAAAGCACGCATAGCCACGGGATAGGGTTGTTCGTACACCCCTTGACCATAAGTAAGCCAACCGAAGTGCTTTTGCAGAAAAATGAGTAAAAGCCCTAAAAGAAGACCTATAAAAGCCCCTGAAAAGGTCACAAAAAAACCTTGTATCAAAAATACTTGTCGTGCAAACTTTCTACGCGCTCCCAAAAATGAGAGCACCTCCACGTCTCTCTTTTTCTCAATAATCAGCATAGAAGAAGAGCAAACCACATTAAAGGCTGCCAACAGCAAAACAAAGAAAAGAATGAAAAAAGCCATCCACTTCTCCACGGCGACCAAGCGTATCAAATCGGGCTGCTGCTCCACTCTATTCAAAACAGACCATTCCTGTCCCAGTTGAGTTTGCAAATCCTTCTGCAATCGTTCAACGACTACCTCCTCTTGAGGTAATAACAACACTCTATCGGCTTCATGAGAAGAATAGTCCAAAAGGGTGCGCAATGTATTTATATCCAGAAATAGGGAGTGATCATAATGCTCATTTTGTACATTGACAACCGATTGCGCAACCCCACTAACAGAACGAAAAGCCGTGTGCGGCAGCATCGGATTGATAAACCCTTGCCGCTTGGGAATATAGATGCTCAGACCATCATGCTGCAAAGCCTTAGATGAAAAAAGCCCTCCATACAAAGCCACACCCAATGTGTATTCATCGGGTGAAGCTACAAAATGCCCTACAAATGCCACAGAATCTAAATCATTTACTCTTGTGAAAACACTATCCACTCCATAGAGATGTGCCACTTGTTGTTGAGAAGCGGAGCGTACTACCCCTTGAGTGGAAAGAGCAAAAGAATAATGGGCAATCCCTTTCTGCTTAGTTAAAAGAGCTTTAAGAGAAGGGTCCTCTGCACTAAAAACCTGCTTATCTGCTCTTTCTATGAGAAGCGGAGGGTCTAAAAAACGTACTTGATCTAAAAGAATATGCTCATAACCGTTGAATATGGAGAGAATAGCCACCGCTGCCATCACCACCACCCCTATGGTTACAGAGGATATGGTAGAAACAACGTGGACTGCGTGAAATCTTTTCGTTGAAAAGAAATAACGGACAGCTAAGCGAAAAGCAAGCATCTTTTCTACCTTGATAGACTACTTCTGCAAAATTCTCTACACACGAGGTAAGCGATCGAAAGCTCTGAAAGTCACTTCTTGAGCAAGCGATCTATATTGTCAAGATAGTCAAGGGTATCATCCAAGAAAAAAATCAATTCCGGGATGACACGCAATTGTTTACCGGATTGAACCCCCAAATCATACCGAAGTTGAGGGGCATTTTTTTGGATATTCGGCAACAGAACTGCTGCCTTTTCACTGGGAAAGATGCTCAAATACACCTTTGCCACCGCCAAATCCGGCGAAAGTGTCACTTGAGTTACACTGATAATCACCCCCGGAATGGAGGCTGTTTGTTTACGTATCAACTCGCCCAATTCTTTTTGTATAAGGCGTGATACTTTATTGATTCGTCTGTTATCCATTTGATATTATTGTTTCAAAATATGTTCTTCGTTCCACGGTTTTGCATTCCGACGCAAATAACATCTGCGGCATAGAGGTCGATAACTATCGAGCTCTCCCAAAAGGATTTGAGCCTCTTGCCCGGTAAAACGATAAGAATAATTGGCAGGAGCTCCACAATCCATACAAACTGCATGCACCTTGGAAACATAGTCTGCCATCGCCATGAGGTCGGGCATGGAACCAAAAGGATTTCTCTTATAGTCCAAATCCAAACCGGCGATAATAACCCTTTTACCATCGTCCGCCAACTGTTCCACCACGTAAACAATGCTCTCATCGAAAAATTGGGCTTCGTCAATGCCCACCACATCGGCTTCGGAGGCTAACAGGAGGATTAACTGGGCGTTATCCACGGCATTTGAATCGAAACTTCGTGCATCATGCGAGACGATATTCTTCTCATCATAACGTGTATCTATGGCAGGTTTGTACACCTCCACCTTCAAATGCGCAATGGAAGCTCTACGAAGGCGACGCATCAACTCCTCCGTCTTTCCGCTGAACATGGAACCACAAATTACCTCTATCGACCCGCGGCTACGATGCCCCATACGCAAATGCTCGATTTCTCCCAACTCCATAAGAAACTACTCTATCAGCTTTTCATATTCGTCACGACGGGCAATGGTCATACGCCGAACCCCGTTTTCCTCCTCTTGCATAAGCACATAAAGAGTTTCTTCCGGCAGTAACGAGGCTATCACCTCGGGCCATTCGACAAAGCAATAGTTACCACTGTCGAAGTAATCCGAAAAGCCTAAATTCAGTGCATCGTCCAAAGAATTGAAGCGATAACAATCCATGTGATAAATCACTTTATCCGTATTGGGGAGTGCATATTCATTCACAATGGCAAAAGTGGGACTGTTCATAACGTCCTCAACGCCCAGTGCACGACAAAGCGCAGTTATGAAAGTTGTTTTGCCCGTCCCCATAGGAGCAATGAAAGCAAAGATATTGCATCCACGCGTCTGCTCCATAAAGGTTTGCACAGCCTGCGGTATATCTGCCGTACTATGTAATAAAATGGTATTCATTTGGGCTGTAAATCAATTATTGGCACCATCATCTCCTCCATGGAGATCCCTCCGTGTTGAAAGGTGTCTCGATAGTAACCCACGTAGTAATTGTAGTTATTGGGGTAGGCAAAGAAATCATCTTCGTAACAGAATATGAACTTGTCCGTTATATGAGTAGTGGGTAAACCTATATTTTGCGGCTTCACCACGGCATATACCTCTTTGTCATTGTAGGAGAGATTGCGCCCCAGCTTATACCTCAAATTGGTACTCGTATTACGGTCTCCGATGACCTTAACCGGATTTTTGACGCGCACGGTTCCGTGGTCTGTGGTCAATATGATACGATATTTCATCTCCGCCATTTTTTTGAAAAGGCGATACGTAGTAGAGTGCTTGAACCAGCTCCGTGTCAAAGAGCGATAAGCGGCTTCATCGTTTGCCAATTCCCTGATCATACGGCTTTCTGTTCGGGCATGAGAAAGCATATCGACAAAATTCAAAACAATAATGTTCAATGGATAACGTCCCAATTGATCCATTGTCGATAGCAGTTTTTCGCCGTAACGCGTCTCATATACCTTATGGTATGAAAAATCATAAGGCTTGCGAAAACGTTCCAGCTGAGTACGGATCATCGGTTCTTCGTTCAAATTTTTCCCCTCTTCACTCTCCTCATCAATCCATAGATCAGGAAATTGAGTGGCTATTTGAGCCGGCATCAACCCCGAAAAAATCGCATTGCGGGCATATTGCGTGGCTGTGGGAAGGATCGCCATATAGAGATCTTCCTCAAAACGAAACAAATCACTCAAAAGATCTTTGACGCAAAGCCATTGGTCATAACGGAAATTATCGATCAATACAAAGAAAACCTTCTCTCCGGCATCCAAAAGCGGAAAAACTCGCTTGGCAAAAAGATCGGGACTCATCAGCGGGCGAGTGGCTCCGTTTTTGATCCATCCCTCATATTCTTTGACCACAAAACGCCCAAATTGCTGCTGTGCTTCTCGTCGCTGCATATCGAGCATGTCGAGCATATCGGGATATTCCTCTTCCAACTGAAGGCTTCTCTTCATCAATTTTTTGTACAAATCCTTCCACTCTTGCAGCGAAAGTTGTCCCATCAATTGACTACTTATGTCTCTGAATTCTTGCTGATAATCTTGTACTGCAGCTTCACTGATAAGGTGCTCCTTCTGAAGTATTTTCTTCAGAGTAAGCAATAGCTGACTCGGATTGACAGGCTTAATAAGATAGTCTGCCACCTTGCCCGCAATGGCTTTGTTCATCAACAACTCCTCATCGTTTTTGGTTACCATGACAATGGGTAGATAGGGATACGAAAGACGGATCTGCTCCAGGGTTTCGAGCCCCGATATACCGGGCATATTCTCATCTAAAAAGACCAAATCGAAAGATGAGTCCTTAAGGAGCTCCAAAGCGTCGTTGCCACTCAACGCAGTTTCCACGGAATATCCCTTCTTTTCCAAAAAAAGTATATGTGGCTTTAGGAATTCTATCTCATCATCTACCCAAAGTATCTTATGCTGCATTGTCATAACTACCGATGGTTTATAGCTTCTCGGACAAAGGTACTACTTATTGCATTTATAATGATGCTTTTCGGGCGAAAGAATTGAATGCATTCAATCTGTAATTTGAATGCATATAAAATGAAGTTTGTATGCATTCATTTTCAAGTTTGTATGCATACAAAAATTTCAGCGGTTGGCTACACCTTTTCGCTTTCTCTCAAAACATGACATACATAAAGCAAAAAAATCCGCCCAAGTTTCCTTAGACGGATTGCTTTCAAAAGCGAAGTGACCCCGGAGAGGCTCGAACTCTCGACCCACTGATTAAGAGTCAGTTGCTCTACCAACTGAGCTACGGAGTCGCGCATGACTTGAGCATTGAAAACCACCATATGGGCTTCATTTTTCTCAAACGCGATGCAAAGGTACAACATTATTTCAAATACGCAAATGTTCACAACGAAAAAACGCCTAATCGGAGTGTAGTATCCTCTCTAATCCCCTCTCTTTGCAACGCCCCGATCGGAGAAGAAGTAAAGAGCTTGCCATCATTCTTTGCCGTCCTTGTTCTGCGCGGAAAATAGCGAACAAGAAGAGAAAGTATTTCGTTGCTCGGAAGAATTTCATAACTTTGCGAGGTTACCTTTTTAGGAAACAAAGCACAAAAAAAACGTTATGAATATAGTTGTCGTTGGTGCCGGATATGTTGGGCTTGTCAGTGCCGCTTGCTTTGCCGAGATGGGGGTGCAGGTTACTTGTGTGGATAGAGACCATGCCAAGGTCGATGTACTCAATCGAGGAGGGGTACCCATATACGAATCCGGATTGCAAGAACTTGTGACACGCAATAAGAAAGAAGGGCGACTCTCTTTTTCAACAGACCTGACCACCTGCCTGCCCTCTGCTCACATTGTGTTCAGTGCGGTGGGAACTCCGCCCAACGAAGACGGGAGTGCAGATGTGTCTGCTGTGCTGGAGGTGGCTCGAGAGGTCGGTGAATATATGGAGCACTACACTGTGTTTGTTACCAAAAGTACAGTTCCCGTAGGCACTACCCTGCGGGTTAAATCGATCATCCATGAGGTTTTGCGGCAAAGAGCGAAAGATATTTCTTTCGATGTCGTTTCCAATCCGGAGTTTTTGAAAGAGGGTAATGCGGTCAATGATTTTATGCATCCCGACCGAGTGGTTATCGGCTGCGAAAACGAGCAAGCCCGATCCCTCATGACCACCTTGTACAAGCCGTTTATGGTGGCAAGCGATCGTTTTCTTTTTACCGATCCCAACTCTGCGGAAATGATCAAATATGCTTCTAATGCAATGCTTGCCACACGCATCAGTTTTATGAATGATATTGCCAATTTATGCGAATTGGTCGATGCAGACGTTACAGCGGTACGCAAAGGAATAGGCGCCGATGCGCGTATCGGATCCAAGTTTCTCTACCCCGGCTGCGGATATGGAGGGAGTTGCTTTCCCAAGGACATAAAAGCATTGCTGGCGACAGCGGAAAACAGTGGCTACACAATGGAAATTTTGGAAGCTGTTCAGAGAGTCAATGAGCGGCAAAAAATCATCCTTGTGGAGAAATACAAAAAAAATCATCCCAACGAAGATCTGAAAGGGAAGAAGATAGCCATTTGGGGCACCGCTTTTAAGCCGGAAACAGATGATATGAGAGATGCTCCCTCGATACCAACCATAGAAAGTTTGCTCCAATTGGGATGCCGAGTGGCAGTCTTTGACCCCATTGCTTTGGACGAAGCTCGGCATATTTTCGGAGACCGTATCGAGTATGCCGCCTCCCAATACGATGCTTTGCAAGATGCCGATGCTCTGTTCCTCATCACGGAATGGAAACAGTTTCGCCTGCCGGATTGGGCTTGGGTTAAAAAGCTCATGAAAGGCTCTGAGATCTACGATGGGCGCAATATATTCAACAAAGAATCCATTCTCAAAGAGGGACTAACCTATTTTTCCATCGGTAATCGAAAGGATCACCCGTAAAATCTACCTGAATCACTATACCCTTATGACCAAGACAACAGACAAACTATCCACCCTCGCACAACCGCTGAGAAAGCTTTTGCAATACTTCCTCGACAAGAGCTTTTTATCCCGTTGGATAATCCTCCTCATTGACACACTTATAGGGCTTTTCTCTTGCAGCGTGGCTCTATGGTTTGGTAATTATGTCTTCCGAAAATATGGTTTAGACACTTTACCCCCCGAGGGAGGCTTTATTATCTTGCTGGCAACTCTCGTTTCGCTTTTTGTGCTCAACACCCTATTCAAGTCGTATAGGGAGTCTTTTCGCTATGCTTATACGAGTCTCAATCTGAGAGTATTTCTCTTTGTCTTTGTCAATGCAGTCATCGTATCTCTTCTGCATAGTATAGTGTCGTGGCGTCTGTTGCTTCTTTTTGATTTGACGGAGTCAATACTCTTCTTCCTCTTTTTATTTTTACCCTTTATTCTGCTGGAAATAGCCTATCGCAAAACGCTCTATCACCTGGCTCAATGGGCATTGATCAACAGTGAAAAAAGGCATGTGCGCAAAAGAGTGAGCATATTCGGAGTGCGTGGAGAAGAGGCCTCTTTGGTTAGCCTGCTCGAGCAAAACCCCAACTATGCGGTAACAGGTTTTTGCACCACAGACAAACAGAATGCCAATCACACCATTCAAGGGAAAAAAATATCCTACATATCGGGGTTTGAAGCACTCAAGAAACATGTGTTGAAACACAAAGTAGATGCCATTATATTCCCCTACAAAGACAATTCTCTCCGAGATCAACAGAAGTTTATCGAGATGTGTAGAACCATTGGTGTGGAGACTTGGACAGCCCCTGCTTTAGGCAAAACGGCACACCTCCCCCACCCCGACAAAAGCGTACGCAACATCCGCATAGAAGACTTGCTAATGCGAGAGCCCATTGAATTGGACAACGAACGTGTGCACCAACTTTATGAGGGAAAAACAATCCTTGTCACCGGGGCAGCCGGCAGCATTGGCAGCGAAATCGTGCGCCAAATAGCACAGTTGGATGTGCGTGAACTGATCCTCTTCGACAACGCTGAAACCAACCTCCATAACATACAATTGGAGCTGAAAAAGAAGTTCCCCAATCTTTCGTTCAAATCAATCATAGGCGATGTCCGTTCACCCGAACGAGTAGATATGATTTTCTCTTTTTATCGTCCTCAAATAGTGCTACACGCTGCCGCATACAAACATGTGCACCTAATGGAGGACAACCCTTGCGAGTCCGTATTGGTCAACATAATGGGGACAAAGAATGTCGCAGATCATTGCCTCAAGTACAACGTTGAAAAAATGGTAATGGTATCGACGGACAAAGCAGTTAATCCCACCAACGTGATGGGCGCCTGCAAACGCGCAGCGGAGATTTATGTTCAATGTCTTGGCAAGGCTATTGAGCTGGGGAGTATAAAGGGTAAGACAACCTTTATCACCACTCGTTTCGGCAATGTATTAGGTTCTCAAGGCTCCGTATTCCACACCTTTAGAGACCAAATAGCCCAAGGGGGACCCGTAACTGTCACCGACCCTAACATCCGTCGCTTCTTTATGAGTATCCCCGAGGCAAGTTCCTTGGTGCTGCAAGCGAGTGCCATTGGCAACGGCACTTTCATTTACGTGTTCGATATGGGCGAAGAACATCTTATCGTAGATCTGGCGGAGCGCATGATTCGTTTGGCAGGTTTTGTTCCCAACAAAGACATTCACATTACCTTCACAGGACTTCTTCCGGGCGAAAAAATCTATGAAGAAGTACTCTCCAAAGATGAAAATAACTTGCCGACACCCATTGAGAAGATCAAAATCGCTCAGGTGCGCGAATACGAGTACGACGAGGTTCTCCCTCAAATAGAGCGTTTGAAAGAAGCTGCCTTGAAAGTGGACAAAGTGGAGTGCGTGCAACTTTTGAAAGATTTAATTCCCGAATACATCAGTAACAATTCCGAGTTTGAAGCATTGGACAAGAAATAGTATTTCCAAATAATGAGGAGAAGAGAACATATCCTCTCCTCCGCCCCATCAATCATCAATAACATCTTTTTCCAAAAGAACGTATGAACAATTCAAACCAAGCACCTCAGCTGCCCGAAAATGCTTATCGGGAGTTGCATCCGGGCGAGAGTTACCAACCACTCATGCCCTCAAGCGTAAGACCCAAAGAGATCACCCCTTATTCCGTCATCATGGGAGTGGTAATGGCGATCCTGTTTTCCGCAGCAACCGCCTATCTCGGATTAAAAGTGGGACAAGTATTCGAAGCAGCTATCCCCATCGCCATCTTGGCAGTCGGTATCGGATCGCTCTCCGGAAAGAAAAACATGCTCGGGCAGAATGTTATTATTCAGTCCATCGGAGCTTCTTCGGGAGTGATCGTAGCAGGAGCCATATTCACTCTTCCGGCTCTCTACATACTGCATCTTGAGGCTGGTTTTTGGCAGATATTCCTCTCTTCTTTCGTGGGAGGTTGCTTGGGGATATTGCTACTCATCCCTTTCCGTCGCTACTTCGTACAAGAAATGCATGGCAAATATCCATTCCCCGAGGCTACGGCTACCACCGAAGTATTGGTTACTGGCGAAAGCGCAGGCAAGCAAACCAAACTATTGGCTCTGAGTGGACTAATCGGAGGATTGTATGACTTCATCATCAGCACTTTCGGATGGTGGCGTGACGAGATTTCCACACGCATGGTAGACTGGGGCGCAGCTCTGGCAGACAAATATAAAATGCTCTTCAAAATCAATACGGGAGCTGCCGTTTTAGGCTTGGGATATATCATTGGTCTACCCTATGTTTCCATCATTTGCGCCGGTTCATTCCTCGTGTGGTTTGTGCTCATACCCCTTGTTGGTTATTTCGCCCCGGGAATGACTTTGAGTGTGGGAGACGGAGTTACCAATGTCATAGGACAAATGACTCCCGAAGAGATTTTCTCACACTATGCTCGTCCATTGGGTATCGGAGGTATTGCCATGGCGGGAATTATCGGCATCATAAAATCGTCAGGAATTATCGGAAGAGCTGTTAAATTGGCAGCCAATGAATTGGGTAACAAACGTGCTCTTTTGGGAGATACGCCTCGTACGGAACAAGATCTTTCCATGAAATTCATCCTGGCAGGTATTGTTGCGGCATTGATTACGACCCTTGTGTTCTTCCAATTCGGAGTAATACACAACTGGGGGCAGACGGGCATTGCATTGCTCATTGTCTTTGCAATTGCTTTTCTCTTTACCACTGTTGCGGCAAATGCCATTGCCATTGTAGGCAGTAACCCGGTATCAGGGATGACTCTAATGACACTTATTCTTACCTCCGTGGTATTGGTTAGCGTGGGTATCGACGGTGAGCGTGGCATGATGGCAGCCATGATCATCGGGGGTGTGGTGTGTACTGCTCTCTCCATGGCAGGTGGTTTTATCACCGATTTGAAGATTGGCTATTGGTTGGGAACAACCCCGAAAGTACAAGAACGCTGGAAATTCCTGGGCACTTTCGTCTCTGCCCTGACAGTAGCCGGAGTTATGATCGTTTTGAGTAAGACGTATGGATTTGAGGGCGAGGGATCGCTCGTAGCCCCACAAGCCAACGCCATGGCAGCGGTAATCAAGCCTCTTATGGAAGGGGGTGAAACTCCCTGGATCCTCTATGCCATAGGAGCCATACTGGCCTTAATTCTCAACTTCATTAAGGTACCTGCTCTTCCTTTTGCCTTGGGGATGTTTATTCCTTTGCAACTCAATACTCCCCTGTTAATGGGTGGCATCATCAGTCACTTTGTGGGTTCGCGTAGCAAAGACGAAACAATCAACAAACAACGTAGAGACAAAGGTACGCTCATAGCCTCGGGCTTTATTGCCGGAGGGGCACTCATGGGGGTGGTCAGTGCCATACTCAAGTTTTACAACATCAACTTCTTTGCCGATGAATGGTATGCAACGGTATCCTCTCAATGGTTGTCATTGGCAATGTATATCCTTATCATACTCTACTTTGCTTGGGATGCCTTACGCGGTGGTAAACAAATAAAATAATAAACTCATCAGTAACAGAATAAATATATGGAACTCAAAGATAGATTTCTGCACTACGTAAGTTTCGACACACAGAGCGATGACACTTCTACCACCTATCCCTCCACGGAGAAACAGCTCATACTTCTAAAGGCTCTGAAAGAGGAGATGATCTCTCTGGGACTTACCGAAGTTACGATGGATCAATACGGCTATGTGATGGGGACCATACCTGCCACTCCCGGGATGGAAGAGAAGCCGATCATCGGGTTCATTGCACATGTAGACACCAGTCCCGATATGAGCGGAGCGAACATCAAACCGCAAATTATCGAAAACTATGATGGTAAGGATATTCCGCTCAATGCCCAATTGACGATGAAGGTAGCAGACTTCCCCGAGCTATCTTTCTATAAAGGTCATACGCTCATCACCACAGACGGCACTACATTGTTGGGCGCAGACGACAAAGCCGGCGTCGCCGAAATCATGACGATGGCTGAGTACTTTATAAACAACCCTCAAATTGCCCACGGCAAGATACGCATAGGTTTTACTCCGGATGAAGAAATAGGACGAGGAGTGGACTTTTTCGATGTAACAGCCTTTGGGGCTCAATTTGCCTATACGATGGATGGTGGATTTGAAGGAGAGCTTGAATATGAAAACTTCAATGCTGCCTCTGCCAAGCTATCCATTCAAGGGCGCAACATCCATCCCGGAGCTGCGAAAGGAAAAATGCTCAACGCTCTGCAAACAGCTTGCGATTTGCACGAGATGCTGCCTGTGGGAATGCGTCCCGAATTGACCGAGCACTATGAGGGCTTCTTCCACTTGATACACCTATCGGGTAGTGTGGAACAGGCAGAGATGGCTTATATTATAAGGGATCACGACAGGGAGCTGTTTGAAGAAAAGAAAGAGATCATAGCTCAGGCGGTACGTTACATGAACACTAAACTGGGCAGAGAGGCGATTACCCTTTCGCTCAAAGATCAATACTATAATATGAAAGAGCAGGTACTTCCCTACCCCGAACTCATAGAGCGTGCCCAAGAAGCGATGAAACTGGCAAGAGTTACACCCATTATAAAACCCATTCGCGGAGGAACGGATGGCTCGAGACTTTCCTATATGGGCTTGCCTTGTCCCAATCTGTTCACGGGCGGGATGAACTTTCATGGTAAATACGAGTATTGTTCGCTCACGACCATGAACAAAGCGTTACAAACGATGATCCATCTTGCTGCTCTTTGGGCAAAATAAATAGAGCTGTTAAAAAGAAACGCAACACAAAAGAATTGATTGACTCTACACCTAAAACTCTCCTATTGTAAAACTAACTCTTTTTTTATACCTTTGCGACGCAAGCTTCGGTAGTAGAAGACAGGAACAATATTTATAAATAGAAATTTAACAGTTTATCAAGTATGAAAAAGTTATTCTTGGCACTCGGTGCCCTGGCAACTCTCAGTATGGTTGCCCCAAGTTGTGGTGGAGGTAATAAAACACCAAACAACAACACCAACACTACGGTTACGGTTCAGGAGTTATCTGTAAACCCCACTTCTCTTTCTCTCTATGTGGGAGATAAAGTTACATTCGGTCTCTCTAAAACCGATGTTGTCGTTACGCTTGTACCCAACACGGCAACCTACACAATCGAATCGGACAACTCTGCCGTGGTAAAAGTAGATGGAAAGAGTGCAACAGCTGTTAGCGAAGGTAGTGCAACACTAACACTCAAAGCCGGTGATAAGACAGCAACAGTTGCTGTTACTGTAGCTCAAAAGGCATCTTTTGACGAAAGCAAATTCAAACAAGATTTGTACATCTGTGATTTTGATAAAGAAAAAATGAAAAATGCGAAAGCAGAAATCACAGCTGCCATGGGAACCAAAGAGTGGGAAAAATCTCCTTTCTATACAGATGATCAAAATGAGCAAATTGCTTTCCAATTCAGAAAGGCAAAGACTGCAACAGAATATCTTTTCTGGGGGGTAGCTTATCACTACAACGACGAGGGGGCTACCTCGGGGACTATTATGGCAAGAGCTGCGTTCAAGTTAGGTGTTTGGAAAGAGCAAAATGCTGCAAAACAATTATTAGATTTCTATGGTTTCACCTCAAATTTTGCTGAAGGAGAAATTCAAGGTAAACCTGCTGCAGAAGCTTATGACACCAATATGGGTCTCAAGATGATCGTAATTTTGGAACAAACAACAGATAAGAGTGAAAATATTTTGGCTGCAATCTTCCCTAAAACCCCTGGAACACAATCCACTACACTTCCTCTGTGTGTATTGAGGGAATTGCATGCACCTATCGCACGATAAACACATCGTTGTGGTACTTATCGCAGTGTTTTAGCTATTTATTGTTCGCAGAACAGAGGCGCACTGCACTTTATAAACAAAAAGAGTTCGGAGCTTTCCGAACTCTTTTTGTTTATAAAGACTACAAATGACCTACCAAGAAATAACGTTCATCGACTAAGGGGCAAAAATTGGATGCATTCAAAGTCGAATTTAGATGCGATGACTTTCGAGTTTGTATGCATACAAATCATCTTTTCAATGCATACAAATTTTCGGTTCCTCCAAAGGCAAAATGAAATACCATGAAGTATCTCTATTCAAATGAGTTACAAGATTTCCACCCCATCAGATCGAAAGTTCCAAAAACGGAGGAAGTGAAAAGCAATGAATAATCGTTGCAAGATTTCCACACCATTAGAGCGAAAGTTCCAAAAATAGAGGAAGAGAAAGGCAATGAATAACCGTTACAAGGTTCCCACACCATCAGAGTGAAAGTTCCAAAAATGGAGGAAGAGAAAAGCAATGAATAACCGTTACAAGGTTTCCATACCATCAAAGCGAGAGTTCCAAAAATGGAGGAAGAGAAAAGCAATGAATAACCGTTACAAGAGTTCCATACCATCAAAGTGAAGGAGGGGTGTTGGCTAAAAGATCTCTATTCAAATGAGCTATGGTAAAGCGGAGATATGAGATAAAAATCTCCATTCAAACGGGTCATAATGCCCCTCTTTGGGGTAGCCAAAATGAAAACCAACATAATAAAAGAAGAGAAGAAAGCACGCCCAAGTCTCTTTCATCCGCTGAAATACGTGCAAAAATCCAGATACTTATGGTATCAAGTTTACACCTCTTTAGGCAAGTTGATTACTCGAAATTGAACGTCAGTAGCACCATGCGAGAAGAGGCTCTCCCTATCGTTTTTGTATAGTCATAGCGACTATCATCCCAAATATCGGGTCTGTTGCGTTCAATCACATCGGGAATACCGTATGAAAAGGAAAGCTCGGGGCAAAGTTTGAAGAAAGGAAGATAAATATCGCATCCCACCGCAAATTTCACCCCGTAATCCAATGGTGTGAAATGTACGGCATCCATCTTCCGCTGTCCTACTTGCAAAGCCCCATAAACACCGCCCGATATATAGGGGCGTATATTGTTCAAACGACGCGAACTATACTTCATCATCAAGGGTAGTTCTATAATGTTGGAGCGAAAACCGAGACGTTCCACCTCTTGCGTACCGTCCGAATAGGTTATTTGCCGTTCACTCAAATGGAGCGTGGGCTGCAAACGAAGTTCCCAGTTTAGCACAATGGTATAATCCGCAATCAAGCCCACAGAAAAACCGGGTGTATAATTCGCTATCGTAGCAAAAAGGGGTTGCGCATTGGCAGTCGATGGATTGCGCACAAAACCACTATTGGCAATGACCAAATCCTGTACGTGCATCCCTACGTGAAAACCCAAGTGAAAAGTCCTATGATCGGCATAAGGGCGTCGCTGTGGCACCTCTTTTTGCGCTTTGAGAGAGACAATTGAGCCCATCAAGACGATCAGGAGCAACATTCCTCTCAGGATTTGATTAGGTTGCGCTTTTTTCTCAAGTGGTAATACAGTGGAATGCATCTCGGCAAATGTTAGTTATATTATCTGTGCTACAAACGTTAGATAGTAAAAAGTTATTGTACTTTTGCCTGGAAAAACAACGTAATAAAGAACTTATTTATGGTAGAGGTTATCAATTTCTCGGAACAGCCCTCTTTGCTAAGCGATTATATGGCAGAGATGCGGCACATAGACATTCAAAAAGATCGTATGCGCTTCCGTCGTAATATCGAACGAACGGGAGAGATCTTGGCATACGAAATCAGCCGAAAACTGAAGTATGATCTCGCCGACGTGCCCACGCCTCTTGCCACGGCGCACAACCATCGTCTGGCTGACCAAGTGGTTATTGGCACCATTCTCCGTGCAGGACTACCCTTTCACTCGGGTTTTTTGAACTACTTCGACCACGCAGAGAATGCCTTTGTCTCTGCCTACCGCAAGTATAAGGACAAACTCAAATTTGATATCTTTATCGAATATATTGCCTGCCCCGATCTGAACAATAAGGTACTTATTCTGACCGATCCGATGCTTGCCACAGGCGGCTCCATGGAGCTTGCCTATCGGGCTCTTTTATCGAAAGGAACACCTAAAAGCATTCATTTTGCCTCTGTGATCGCCAGTCGTCAAGCTGTCGATTACTTGTGCAGCGTTATCGACCCGTCCGTACAAGCCACGCTTTGGGTAGCAGCCATCGATGAAGAACTCAACGAGCATTCCTACATCGTTCCGGGGTTGGGTGATGCCGGAGATTTAGCTTTTGGAGAGAAGCTCTAATCCCTCTGTTCGCTCGCATTGCTCCATTGTGACGAAAGAAATAAAAAGCCTCGAACTGCTTGCCCCTGCCGGTAATTTGGAGTGCGGACTAAGTGCTCTATCGGCAGGGGCTGATGCGGTCTATGTGGGGGCTCCCAAGTTTGGTGCGCGTGCTTCGGCAGGTGTATCCATCGAAGATATTGAGCAACTCACACAACGGGCACACTTCTTCGGTGCCAAGGTTTATGTAGCCCTGAATACTCTGTTGTATGACCACGAGCTGCTCGAAGCGGAGCAAATCATCAGGCAATTGTACCTAATAGGCGTCGATGCTCTCATCATCCAAGACATGGGTATATTGGGCTTGGATATTCCTCCCATTGCCTTGCACGCAAGCACTCAGTGCCACAACAATTCCGTTCAACAACTACAACTTTTGGAGGCTTTGGGTTTTGAACAAGCTGTGTTGGCACGGGAATTATCCGTACAAGAAACTGCAATACTTACACAAGCGGTACCCCAACTTCGTATAGAAACATTCGTTCACGGTGCCCTCTGCGTGAGTTATAGCGGACATTGCTACCTATCGCAAGCATTCGCCCAACGAAGTGCCAATCGGGGAAATTGCGCCCAATACTGTCGTTTGCCCTACACTCTCGTCGATAATAAAGGCAAGGT
The DNA here is from genome assembly GCA_041848345.1 of Porphyromonas sp. Classification (GTDB taxonomy): domain Bacteria; phylum Bacteroidota; class Bacteroidia; order Bacteroidales; family Porphyromonadaceae; genus Porphyromonas. The sequence continues at coordinate 35,013 of JBGZIN010000092.1, read as the reverse complement.
TTTGGCACACGACAGCCATCTTCTTTCGCTGAAAGACCTGAACCGAGCCTCCGTGTTGGAAGACTTGGTACATGCCGGAGCAACCAGTTTCAAGATAGAGGGGCGGCTCAAGAGTAGCTCCTATGTGCGCAACACCACAGCCTATTACAGCGAACTGCTCAACCAAATCATTGCAAAAAGTCCGCACCTCTATCGGCGTGCATCCCACGGCTCTGTGGATCTGAACTTCACCCCCGACCCACAAAAGAGCTTTTCGCGTGGGGCAACCACATTCCAATTGAGTCGTGGTGCTTTCAAGGAGGAAATCATCCGAACGGCAAGCCCTAAGTCGGAAGGCGAACCCATAGGGGTCGTAAAAGCAATCAAAGGCGATACAATCACTCTCCGAGATGAGAGCGATTTGGCAAATGGCGATGGACTTGCTTTCTACAACCGAGAGGGAAAGATGGGAGGAAGTAGAGTAAACAAAGTTCTTTCGCCCAACTCTTTTAAGGTGGATAATCCTCAGCTGTTTTCGCCCGGCATGTCGCTCTTCCGCAACTACTCCATCGCCTTTGAACGTCTCCTTCAGCACCCCGAGAGTGCCGTTCGTCTACGCTCCGTGTCGCTTTCTTTGCAGACCCTTCCGTGGGGCATTCTACTCCGCATTCAAGATTGTGTCAATCCTGCCATCTATGCACAAGTAGCCACCCCTTTACTTTTGGAAGAGGCACAAAAGCCGTGTGATGCTCGCGTGCAGGATGCCCTTGCCAAGCTGGGTGGAAGCAGCTTGAAGGCACACTTCGTACAAGTGGATTGTGGCAGTAAATTCATTCCTCTATCCCTCGTCAGCGAACTGAAAAGAGATGCCATCAGTGCTTTTAGTCAGGTTCTCGCCATGCACCACAAGGCACGTCCCATCCACCGTCCACCCGTGGAAGTCGGTAAGCCATTTGCCCCTAAAGAGAGTACCTATCTCCATAATGTAGCTAATCGGAAAGCTGCCGAGGTGTATCGAGCCTGGGGAATGGAAAAGATTGCCCCGGCTTTTGAACTACTCCCATTGAAGGATGTGCCCCTTATGATTTGTCGGCATTGTATCCGTCGCCACTTGGGGTACTGCACGCAAATCAAGGCAAAAGCTCCCTTTGAAGAACCTCTGTTTCTGTTGCACGGCGAGGAGCGCATCCGCCTTTCCTTCGATTGCAAAAACTGTACTATGCTTCTGTTCGCCACGGAGAAACGATAACCGAAAGTTCTTTTCCCTCAATCGAACCCTACGCAATACAATAGAAAGCGGTTACGCAGCGTTGTTTCGGTAAGCATTATGATCAAAATATCCATTATCACCATCTGCTACAATGCAGCCGAGACCATCATCCCCACGCTGCAAAGTGTGGCGGCACAGAGCTACGAAGCCATCGAATATATCGTTATAGACGGAGCTTCAAAAGATGCTACGCTGGAGTGTGTGCGGAAATATATGCCAAGTGCCATAGTACTCAGCGAGGCGGACAGAGGGCTTTACGATGCCATGAACAAGGGGATTAGAAAGGCTTCCGGCGAATACATTTGGTTTCTCAATGCGGGAGATGCGCTCCGAACCAATACCACAGTAGAAAAGTTGGTACAGCTCATCGAAGAGCATAAACACCCCGCTCCCCCCGATATAATCTATGGAGATACCATGATTGTGGATGCCGAGCGCAACGATATTGCCCTACGTCGTCTGCGTCCTCCACGCAACCTGCAACGTCGTCATTTCTTGAAAGGGATGTTGGTCTGTCATCAAGCCTTTGTCGTGGCACGGCACATCGCACTCCCCTACGATTTGGAGTACCGCCTATCGTCCGACTTCGACTGGTGCATAAGAATGATGGATCGCTCTCAAGGCAACCTACAAAGCTCAGAGATATTGGTCAATTACCTTGCAGGGGGACTTTCGCGCAAACACCATTTGCGTTCACTCCTTGAGCGGTTCCGAATTATGAGAAAGCACTTCGGACTACTCCCCACCGTGTGGGCGCATATCAGCTTCCTTTTCATTCGCAAAAGATAAGCACACTCCCCTCGTCTTTCCTACGCTCGCATCACTCTTCATCTCTGAGGAGAAGTTGCCTTTGCGTCGTCGCTTCCCTCTTTCGACCTACGCTCGCATCACTCTTCATCTCTGAGGGCTGCGATTTATCATTACACGACGAGAGCTGTGCGGTGGTCAGTCCATCGCTACGCCTGCCCATGAGGTAAAGAAGCGAATGGAGCGTTCGTCAGGCATGCCACCGGCAACATAAAAGAGGTAAGAAATACTTCTCCAAAGCGGTGTATGACTCTTCTTGCTATCTCATCGGTTGGTTACAAGAGGGGAACAAAGAGACGACCCTGCTACACACCGCTTGGAATGCGGCTTCTGAGAGGACATGTCTCCGTGCCGAGTTAGACGCGTCGAGCAAGCGAGTTAGACGCGTGTAGCAACCTTTCGAGACACGTGTAGCTTGGCATCGAGACACGTCTACCCCCAATCCGATACGCCACAAACCCCTTTTTTCGACGTCTGAAAAGCAATTGTTGCGCATACTCTACCCCCTATTTCCCACCTCTATTCCAAAGTGCCCTATTACGAAAATCATCCAAAACAGAGAACCCTTAGAGGACGATGCGGGATAAGGAATAGTCGCACGCTGCGCACCTCATCCGCATATCCATCAGAGGGCAGACAGCGAGAAAACGATAGGCATCGGTCAGGCACTGCGCACCCTATCCGTATGCCCATCAGAGGGCAGACAGCAAAAAGCAATGGATATTGGTCGTGCACTGCGCACCTCATCCGCATACAGAGTCGGAGGGAGGTGCGAGAATACACATGCCTAATACTCCGAGAGTGTAGAAAAATCCACCCCTCAACACACAATAGATAAACCGACGGCTCAAGAGCTGCCCTTCAACAAGAAATCCCCGACTTCCACAGACGGAAATCGGGGAGCTTTTATACTAAGACTGCTGAAATGCTTAGCGAATAACTCGCTGAGAAGCCTTTCCTTGAGGTGTATCGAGCACTACCAAGTAAGTACCTTCGGCAAGCTCCGCCAAAGAAATACGTTCCGCAGGAGCTGTTTCGGTGTACACAAGCGCACCATCCATTGTGTAGATAGAGAGCTTGGTTACTCGGTTGGCATCAGAGATATTCAATGTGGCATCTGCCGCCAAACGAGAGGGGAATACATAAGGCAGAGCTGTAATAGCCTCCACTTCCTGATTACCTACGATATACGATTGCTCGTTGTAGATAACTTCCACTTCGTAAGTGCTATTATCGGTTCCGGATTCGTCTGTATACTCACGATCTTGTACATTATCGGCAATAACCACTCCGTCTCTCTTGATACGATAGCCCTTAATTTGGGGGAAGGGAACGGGTTGCTTTCCTCTTGAGAAGAATTGAGTATTGCTATTCCCATCCACAGAACCTGTATTGGAAACCATCACACGCATTGCCAAGTAGCCCGATACGGGATGACGCCAGCGATCTCGAGCAACGAACGATTCGCCAAGGTTGAAAGAAGCCAAGCCATCCACCAAGGTAAGATCTGTATCTGCACTCCCCACCACTTGTTCTACACCGGGAGTTGTGCGTCCCGATAGGTTCTTCACAGAGAAGCCGATGTAAAGGCTCTTATTGGGGTTAGCCACTTTGAAAGGCTTGTTCAACTTCACAGTAACCCATTCGCCCTTATTCCAAGTATCAGGAACGTCGAAGTCTTGTTCGTAAATGTTCTTTTGATCATACTCCCCATTGCGAATATAAACTTTGTAGTCGCCCTTTGCCTTTGTAGTAGGCACATAGCTAATCGCATAGATGTAATGATCGCCCGTTGTAGAGAAGTTTTGGAAATAGTAAGAAGGGAATTTCGATGCCACGTATGCGCGAGCAGGAACCGTTGCAGGAGCACCTTCTCCAAACAGTCCTTTCGTTATGTACGAAGGATTGAACGCTGAGAATGAGAGATTGGAAGGATAACCGAAAAGCGACACTTCCTGAAGATTGTTGGCAGCAGACCAAGTGAGGTACTTGCCTTTCTTAGAACCATAAGTATTGTTTACCACGGTAGGCGTTACTGTTTTTACAGTATTGCCGGCATATACCCCCAACTCAACGATATCGGCATCGCCATAGTTTTCCGTTGTGATAACGGCACCATTGTAGAGATAACGTGCTTGTACTCCGTAAATAACATTACCGGGATAACCTGCAAGTGCTTCGCTCATAGACTCTGTGAATGTCGTTCCATCGGTAACATCCTTGCCGTCCAAGTAACGCCCGTTACGGTAAATGCGATACTTCACTGTCCACTCGGCTGGAATACCTTCCTTACTTACGGGAGACCAAGTAACCTTCAAATTATCTCCATCACGCTCTATTTTCAAGTCCTTGATGGCATCCAAAGGACGCATATTCTCACGCCATGTACCTTGAAGAGTAGGGGCACCCGTATTCTTGGGATCTAAGAAAGACGCCATTTGAGTGTAGTCCTTACCGGCTTCCTTAAACTGATCCCAGTGTGCTTGAAGTTTACCATAAAACTCTGTTGCACTGGCACATTTACCCGAACCACCTGTAAGAGTTCCCACAACCAATTTAGCTTCATTGAACAGAGAAGAACCCGAAGAACCTCCTTCTGTACCTCCTACTTGATATTTGAAATAGAAGTGAGCGTTGTCCGCACCTTTTTCTTCCGAATTCCAAGTAGCGTTCGTTACCGTACTGTTCAAGATCGAAATTTTCTTCGCATCACCTGCGGGATGATGAATACCGGCACCCTTTGAAATCAATGTACCTGTTCTATCCCATCCATTGTAATACACTCTATAAGAGAGAGGAATTTCACGCTTCAATTCAAGTAGAAGACCATCAGATTGTCCCTTGATTGGCAAGAAACTCTTCATGGTACAGCCTGTCATTGTTTTGCGTCTCGGCAAAGCCTTTTGACCGTTGCTACATCCTGGTTTTTCGTAGTGGAAAGAGAAAATCCATTTGTTCAAATCAATCGGAGTAGGAGTAAACGTTCCCGTCAAGCTGGCACAGTGAGCAGCTGAAATAATCAATGGTTTGAAGTCGCCTGCCGTGTTGTTCAGCAAGTTGCCCGAACAGATACCATACTGGCTTCCAATAGCCATATACATCTGCACTACACCCGCCTTTTGGGTTTGCCAATCGGCACCATCGGGACAGTTGATATTCACCTGACAAGTTTCATCGGAATTATCTTCTCCCGGATTGGGATCGTTTCGCACCACGTTTTCCGCAAAAATGTATGCCACACCCGAAATCAAAATGCTGGGCATCTCCCCACCGGCAGCAGGCACATACTCCATAATTACGGAAGAACCGGGTAGTGGTTCCGTTGCAAAAGAACCATGCGTAGGATTGGTTTCATATGTATAACGCCCCAAAACCTCCTTATGATCGGGAGTGTACAAATAGAGTTCTCCGGCGCCCTTGGGTATGAAGAAATCATCATACATCAACGCAACACCTTTGGCAGTGCGTGTATCGATAGCCAAGCGATAAATGATCTGCCCATCGGGAAGGCGCATGCTCTCTGCATCACGAGCAAAATCTATATTCGTCTTGATGATTTGCCCCACAGTAAGAGGACGTACCCCTACCTCTTGTGCATTCCATTCCGATCTGGCGCGCACGTCGTCCGGGTTAAAATCAGGTAATACATGAATGGTGTGCGGCGCCAAATCTGCCCTCAAGTGGCTTTGAGGTATCGAGAAACTCGCAGGCTGACCGCCAAATGATATCTGCGCAAGAGCCGACATCGACAATGAGGAAGCTAAAAAAGCCCCCAGCATCTTAGCCATCAATAATCCATTTTTCTTCATTTTGTCTATATATTACTGGTTTTATTTTCTCCTAATATTTTTGGTAACAGCAAGAGAATGCTTTAGAGTAGAAGTCTTTCAGATATTCTTTTTCTATCTCTGCTCTTTCAATAAGTACTATCGTTCAGCTAACTTTTGGTCCATATTCAGTGCACACACCTCTCCTGGCAAGCTCACCAAAACTACAAGCAACAAAGTTAGCATAATCTTTGGATTATACAAACCGCGAAAAATGCTTTGACAAAACGCTGACAAGCGCATTATTGAGGGACAAAAAAAGCATGAATAGAACACTAATCAATTCTTTTTCAATTAGAAAAAAGAATATGCTCCATTCTATCCGTTCTCGTCCTTGATGAGAGAGAAAATTTGTATGCATTCAAATTCGATTTTGTATGCATACAAATCGACAAATGATCGCATACAAATTTCCAATTGAATGCATTCAAACTCGGCAGAGCCAAGCGTTCGCTATAAATCTTCATTTCATTGACTTTTGAACAGCAGTGCTGCGCATTCAATTCGACACAAGGAATAACCTACCCATGAATACCGAAAGCCCCCAAACCGTATGGCTTGAAAGGGCTTTCGCTAACAGAACAAAATCCCAAAGAATAACCTTCTCAGGATTCTCCCGAATTCAATAAGTGTGGCTATCCTCAGTTATCTCCTTGCGCGTTATGTTGCGTATATCTATGGCACGCCACGCATAGAAAATATAAGCCAATACAAAAGGAATCAGGATGGATACATAAGCCATGGCTCGGAGTGTGTAGAAACTGGAGGAGCTATTACTTATGGTAAGCGAGCTTTGCATGTCCGCCATGGAAGGATAATAAGCGGTGTTGTTCCAACCTGCCACCAAGAAGAGAGCCAACACGGTAAACACAACTCCGACTCCTTCGATCCAAATCCCTTTACGAAAATCGGGCTTCAGAAGAGTCCAGCCAATCCCTAATAGCACAGCCAAAACGCCTATTAAAAAGAGGATCAGCACCACGGGCATATCCAAAAAGTTGTGCAAGTATTTATAGGGTGTCAAAGCAATGGTGCCCATGGCATCTACCGACCACCCATCTTTTAGAAGCAAGAAAACGACATAAGAAACGAAGAGTACAACAAAAATCAATGCGTTGGGGAGCAGCGATTTATGCGCACGTCTGTTGGCTTCTGCGTCATCAATGTTGTTGATAAAGTAAAGCAATGCGGTAGTTCTTGCCAAAAAGAGCACGGCAAGCCCCAGGACAAGGTTCCAAGGATTGAGCACTGCCTCTAAACCGTGTAACTGAACGCCGTTGAATGGCTGCCATGAAGAAATGGCACCGGGGGTAGAGACAAAATCAAAAATCGCTTTCTTAGAGACGGCAAAATTAGCCCCTGTAAAGAATGTTGATACAGCCGTTCCCAAAAGGAGAGGCGCCAACAATCCATTGATAAAAAGGAAGGTATGATAGGTTTTCTTTCCCCACACATTACCATGTTTCGACTGATATTCATAAGAAACCGCTTGTATCACAAAACAGAAGAGGATGAGCATCCAAACCCAATAAGCACCACCAAAACTGGTAGAATAAAAGAGCGGAAAAGCCGCAAAGAAAGCCCCACCAAAGGTTACCAATGTAGTGAGTGTAAACTCCCATTTACGACCAGTGGAGTTGATAATCATCTTTTGAAGTGTTATATCCTTCTGCCATGGAAATATGAAAGTCTGTCCTCCCTGTACAAAGAGCAAAAAGACCAATAGGGCGCCCAAGAGGGATACCAACAACCACCAATAGTGTTGTAATAACGAATAATCCATATAAAAAGCAATTAGATGTTTCTGATTTCTATAAGTTGCACATATATCACTCCGTTTCCGGACCTGCCTTTACAGCCTTAACCATGATGTTCAGTTCGGCGATGAGCAACACAGTAAAGAGGATGGCAAATAAGGAGAAAGTAACAATCACGTTAGAGGCTTCCAAAGAAGATACGGCAGCACGAACAGGTAGAATATCTTGTATAGCCCAAGGTTGGCGACCCACCTCTGCCAAGATCCATCCCGACTGACTTGCCAAGTAAACCAAAGGAAGGCAAAGAATAGAAAGGAGATGTAACCATTTCATACGAGCATATTTCTCGGGTTTGCGAGAGAAAAAGAAAACCAAAACGAATAGGAGTATAAAGAGCATTCCACACCCCACCATGATACGGAATGTATAGTAGTTCACATGCACGTTGGGAACCAACTCGCTTCGATCTGTTATATGACCATAACCGAAGTATGGGAAGTTTTCCTGAATTGTCTGGTTATGTTGCTCCATGGCAACTGTGTCTTTCGCTTCCATGGCCTTGTGGTATTCGGTCAAAGCCCCGAGAGCAATACGTCCGCGTGCCATTTTTTCCTCCGCAGAGAGAGCAATGGTTCCATCAGGGAGGTAGTATCCTCCATTGAGCAAATCGTTAATTCCGGGCACATAGCCATCCATCTTGCGTGTTGCAAGGAAAGAAAGAGCATTGGGAGCCTTTATATTGAAGAAGAACGGCTCCTCTTTTTTCGTATTCTCCGCATCCATTTTGGCAGGATTGAGTACTCCGAAAAGAGATAAAGGAGCCCCTGAACCATCGGCTCGTCTTCCATCGGGCGTAGACACTCCGCCTTCATACAATCCTTCCATGGCAGCCAACTTCATCGGCTGCTTTTGTGCCACGTTATAGGCAGATGTATCACCTGTTCCTGCAGTTATGAGCACGGCAATCAAGCCAAAAGGAGCTATCAAACGTGCATTTGCCAAGGCAAACTCTTTGTGCTTGGAATCTTTTCGGATCAAATACATCGCACACACGGCAAGCGCAAAAATAGCACCCAAAACCCATGAAGAAGAAACTGTATGCCAGAACTTATTCATCGCTGTGGGCGAAAGAGCCACTGCCCAGAAATCGGTCATTTCGCTGCGCACTGTTGCCGGATTAAAGGTAATCCCCTGAGGATCTTGCATCCAAGCATTGGCTATCAAAATCCAAACAGCAGAGATAGTGGCACCAATAATCGTCAGCCATGTGGAAGCCAAGTGAAAGCGGCGGCTCACTTTGTCCCATCCGAAAAACATAACCGCAATAAAGGTGGCTTCCATAAAGAATGCCAATATGCCTTCTATTGCCAAAGGAGCCCCGAAAATATCACCCACGAGCCAACTATAATTAGACCAGTTGGTACCAAACTGAAACTCCAAAATAATACCCGTGGCAACCCCTATGGCGAAGTTGATACCAAAGAGTTTTTGCCAAAACTGAGCCCAACGCTTCCATTTGGGGTCATTGGTACGATAATAGCGTGTCTCTGCCAATGCCATGATAATCCCCAAACCCAGAGTTAATGGCACAAACAACCAGTGGTAACACGCTGTCAGGGCAAACTGAGCCCGAGACCAAGTAAGTAAAGATTCGATGTTCATTCTCCTATTTATTTAGTTTGTAATTGACTTTATCGCCCTTTCCTCACCATGCGGTGAAGATTTTTTGTCATTCTTTCTCTTGAGGTTGAGTAATTTGCTCCATCACAAAGGTAGCTTGCTGCTCCTTATCTCCTTGCTGTTTCACAATGTTGGGGAAGAAGAAAGCACGCAAAATAGCAAACATGATAAAGAGTTTGATCAATATAATCACCCAAAGAGTCTTCGCTGTTGGACTCAAGGAGCGGAAACCATCGACGTAAAGAGCCAATGCTCTACGCCAAAAACCACGTTTTTTTTGTTTCGTTGCACTGTTCATAAAAATCACCTCACCCCTCTACAACCTTTCCATATAACAACACGATGCCACATATAAGTGTGATCAAAGAGGTGCAAGGAGTACCTATTTTAGACTACAAATATATAGAAATAAGTAAAACAAACGCCAAAAAACGGACGAATTTCTGACTTCAAAAGACTATTTCGAACAGTTATTACCCCAAACGAGTCGAATGTGTAGCCTCTCCCCTACTTAGAATTGAGGATCCACATCGAAGAGAACCTTGCTTTTGCGTACCTCCGAAAAACGATGAGTAAGGTTTGTAAACGTCTCTCGGATCGTTCTGCGAACAGCACTTGACGAGGCTTTTGCCTCTAAACGAAGGGTTACTTGCCGAACATATTGCAAACGAACTCGAGCAACATAGGGCTTCATGGGCGCACTAACGGAGACAAATAAGGAAGTGTATTGCCTCAGAGCATCGGATAGGTAGAGAGCCGTTTGCTGTGCATCCGCCTCTTCTTTGGCTTTAACAACCACATTGATCAGGCGCACAAAGGGAGGAAAATGCGTCCAACATCTCTCCTCCAAAATCTTTTCCATAAAGGATTTATAAGCCAACGTCCCTTGAGTTCTCCCCTCTCCCTTGCGTAAATATTGCAAAAGAGGTCTGTCCGGGTCGGAGGTTTGTATGAGAACTGTTGCTTTTGGATAGCTTATGGCAAGACGATACAAGAGATCAAAAACAAATTCGTCCGTCCGAAAATTAGAAATGGAAAGCATCTGATCGAGTTGCGTAATCCCCACGAGAGCAACACCCTCTATTGGAGCAAACTGCATCAACATCTGAGTACCGATGTAAATAGATGAGGAAGCCTCTTCCAATTCTTGACGCAACTTCTTTTTCCGCTCCTTACCTCGAAAGGTATCTGCATCAATCCTTGTAATGACAACATCGGGAAAAAGTTCCGCCAAATACACCTCCATACGTTCCGATCCAAAGCCTTTGAGCTCCATCGTTTCGGAAGTTGCAAAGTCATCAAAATGACTACACTTGGGACATTGCCGGGGAAAAGGCATACTGTACCCACAATAATGACAGACCAATGCACGCCTACTTTGATGATAAGTAAGGCTTACACTGCAATGAATACACTTGATTGTTTCATTACATTTATTGCAAAAAACGTAGGGCGCAAAGCCTCTCTGTGCCGAGAGGATAATGGCTTTTCCACCGTTTTTCAGAGTTTGTGCCAAAGATATTTGCAATGGATGCGTAAAGAGTTGCCCATAGCGAAGGCGTTGGGTTGCTCGCTCGTATTGCAAATTTATCGTTTCTATCGTCGCCTGAGGCACATCTCTGCCGTCGTCTACGCAGTGGTATTTTCCTTGGGTTGCATTATAATAACTTTCTGCCGAAGGAGTTACCGAGGAGAGAAGCATGGGAATGCTCAATTTCTGCGCTCGAGCCACCAACAAATCGCGAGCATGGTAACGAGGTGTCGGGTCTTGTTGCTTATAAAAAGCATCCTGTTCTTCTGCCACAACAATTATACCCCACTGTCGAGCGGGAAGCAGGGAGGCTATTCTACTCCCTACAATAAGCATTGGCTCTTCCGTTTCCATCAGACGACAACGCAAAGCCGCACGCTCTCTGTCGGATAAAGTGCCTGTGTAAAGACAAGTTGTTACATCGGGTAAGCCCAATTCTTCCTGCAATCGTTCCAGAGCACCCTCCAAAACGGTGCTCTGAGGGAGTAGAAGCAGCGCACGCTTCCCTTGCTTTATTACGCTACGAATAGAGCGTCCTATGTATTGCAACTCTCGCTGATAGTCAGGGGCAATATACAATGTGGGTTTATCGCTTGGCAGTAGTTCTGTCGAAAGCTCTGTTTCGTTCGTTTTTTGAGAAGCAACCAAAGGAGACCGATAAACAATCTCCAAGATATTGTCCGAGATCAGATGGCGTAAGGCTTGCTGAACAGACGGATTACCTTGCGTCAATTCTTTCTCGGGAATTACCCCATCGAAAGAGAGATTTTTGGCATCTTGCAGCGAGAGCAGTTGATGGAGCAAGCGCAAACGAGCCGGTTTTCTCCTCAAAGAATCAAGCAAAGCAGCAATCGCCTCTTCGGTTCTGTAAAAAGCCGTAAACCCCACACTGCGCACGCCCAGCGTGTGGGAAGCACGATGTATATCCTCCTCTGCGGAAAAAATCCCCTTCTCTACGAGAGAATTGAACACTTTCATCCGACGGGCACCTATTACAGTCGAAAGCAGTAAGTCAAAACGCATCTTTTTAACGTGAAGACAACGCAATCGCTCCACTGCCTCTGCCTCCTCCAAAGAGAGAGAAACATCTGTTTTGTCCCAATGAATGTAAACTATCGTTTCACTTTCCGGTAACAAAGTGGAGGGCAAAGCCGCACGCAAAAAATCGCCGGGCATAGCCATATAATAGTGAGCTGCCCAGCGCCAAAGTTCGATTTCTTCAGGGGTTACTATCGGTTTTTTGTCGGGGAGGGAGAGGATCGGTTTGATCTTCTTTCCTCGGGCATCGTCATCGTGATCGGTTAGCGAAGCAATTATCCCCACATAAAAACGCTTAGTGCCAAATTGAACGACGCACCGCATCCCCACAGCCACTTCTTCACTCAGCTCGACAGGCACCTTATAGAGGTAACTATCAGCCAAGTGAAGAGGGAGTAGGATGTGTGCAAACATATCGTTTCTATCGGAGAATTGATTATGGTTTTTGGGATAGATAGTCGTGCATGGAAGCTGCTGCTTTGCGCCCATCTCCCATGGCTAAAATAACAGTTGCTCCACCACGGACAATATCCCCACCCGCATATACATCGGGCAAGTCGGTAGCGTTGGTTTCATCAACTACGATAGTTCCCTTGGAGGTAACTTTCAATCCGTCGAAAGCATTGGGAACAAGCGGATTGGGAGAAACGCCAATACTTACAATCACCACATCGACGGGAACCTCCTCCACAGCCCCTTCTATCGCCTTGGGACTACGTCTTCCCGAAGCGTCAGGCTCGCCCAATTCCATCTTTTGCAAAAGCATTGCTCGGACACGCCCACGCTCATCGGGTAAATACTCGATGGGATTATGCAGTGTGAGAAACTCTATCCCCTCCTCCTTGGCATGGGCAATCTCCTCAATACGAGCCGGCATCTCCTCCTCACTGCGACGGTAGACAATCATTGCTCGCTCGGCACCCAAACGCTTCGCCGTACGCACGGAATCCATGGCGGTATTTCCTCCACCGATAACGGCAACGAAGCGTCCTCTGAATACAGGCGTCTCGCTATCTTCAGCCCCGGCATTCATCAGATTAACACGTGTAAGGTATTCATTGGAAGACATAACTCCCACCAAGTTTTCCCCCTTTATTCCCATAAAATTGGGCAATCCGGCTCCTGAACCCACGAAAAGCCCCTCAAAACCCATCTCGTGAATATCGTCGTAGGAAAGAGTCGCTCCCACAATGGTGTTCGTTTCAAACGCAACCCCCATGCGGCGCAACAAATCAATCTCTGCATCCACAACCTCATTGGGGAGTCGGTACTCGGGAATACCGTACTTGAGCACCCCTCCAATCTCATGCAATGCTTCAAATACAACGACTTCATAACCCAATTTAGCCATATCCCCGGCAAAGGACAATCCAGCCGGACCACTCCCTACAACAGCTACTTTTTTGCCATTTCGGGGTGCCAATTCAGGCACTTGCATTGTTCCGTTGTTCCGTTCCCAATCGGCGGCAAAACGCTCCAAATAACCAATGGCAACGGGCTCTTTCTTCATGGAGTGGTACACGCATCGACTCTCGCATTGACGCTCTTGGGGACACACACGCCCACAAACAGCGGGTAGTGAACTCGTTTCACGCAACAGTGTGGCTGCTTGTGCAAACTCTCCACGCTCGATCTCTTTTATAAAACTGGGGATGTGAATGCCCACCGGACAACCATCCATACACGTCGGCTTGGCACAGTCCAAACAGCGCGCTGCCTCTAAAAGTGCTTGTTCTTCGGTTAAACCACGATTTACCTCTTCGGTGAGAGAAGTAATGCGATAGGCAGGATCCAATTCGGGCATCTTGACACGTTCAATGGCACCTCGATCACGTGCGGTCCGACTCTTGCGCAGAGTTTCTCGCCACTCCTGTTTGCGACGCTCGGTAATCAGTTCATTGGTATTCATTTATACTCTTTCTCTTTCAATTTGATCCGACTTCTATTATTTTCCTTGATCCTTATAGGAATTCAAACGCATCAAGAGTTCGTCAAAATCAACCTGATGAGCATCAAATTCGGGACCATCGACACAAACAAAACGACGCTCGCCACCCACTGTAACACGGCAAGCACCGCACATACCTGTTCCATCCACCATAATTGTATTGAGGGAGGCAACCGTGGGGATATTGTATTTCTGCGTGAGAGCAGAGACAAACTTCATCATTATTGCAGGACCTATTGCCACGCATTTATCCACTTTTTCTCGTTGGATAATAGCCTCAATGCCATCGGTTACAAGCCCTTTTTTGCCCAAAGATCCGTCATCGGTCATAATTACGACCTCGGCACTGGAACGGCGCATCTGTTCTTCCAGAATAACCAATTCTTTCGTACGAGCTGCCAACACCACGATAACTCTGTTGCCGGCAGCATGAAAAGCCTCTACAATGGGGAGTAGAGGTGCAACACCAACGCCTCCGCCGGCACACACCACCGTACCCACTTTCTCGATTTCTGTGGCTTTGCCCAAAGGTCCTACCACATCGTGTACATAATCTCCCTCTTCGAGAGCTATGAGCTTCTTCGATGAATTGCCCACCCCTTGGACTACTAAGGTTATGGTACCCTCTTCCAAATCGGCAGAAGCTATGGTCAGGGGGATGCGTTCACTGCGGTCGTCTGCCCGCACAATGACAAAATGCCCCGCTTTTCTTGCTTTGGCTATGCGGGGAGCCTGAATGCGTAACATCGCCACATTGGGCGAAAAGTAGCGCTTTTCAACGATCAAATTCATTCTTTTCCTTATTTATCTCGTCAGATTATGTCGATGAGTAACAATGATTTTATTATAATCCCTGCCACTCTTTTTTGTATTCAGATGGAATTTGTGCCTCCACTCGCTCCTCCACTTCATCGGGGAGGTTAAAGAAAAAGTCCAAGCCTGTGCGGAGTTCCAATTCGTCTATCGAACAAGTCAATGGAGCCAATCCGCCCTTCTGCTTGCTCTCCTTTTTGTGGCTGATCCAAAAAGCCAAGCCACGCCAATCGCTTCCCTGTTGTACTACGACCGCCATCCAATAATGTTTGGGAATGGCTATTTTGTTCTCGTTCAAGCGTCCTTCATACTCTCCGGGACGAATAGTACCTCCTTTGGCTACATACATTTTGTCGCAAAATCCGGGTGTCCGCACCCAATCTTGTACGGTTCGTTCCAATTGTTGCCACGCCACTTGGTTGAATTTAGCCCGTTGAGGGCTCATATTGGTATAGTAAAAAGTCTGCGCATTGGCTTCACGAGAATACACCCTATCGAACGAGGCAACCAAATGCCCTCGATCATAGCCCTTGTAATCGGACTTTTCCACCTCAAAAGAGGTGGGTACGAAAGGATCCCATCCCCATGCATCCGTACGCTCCGTATTGATCTGCCAAGTAATGGCATCAAAACTGAAACAGACCCAACGGGCATGACGCAGCGTGGTATTATACTCCAATGAATAGTTTACTCGCTGCCCATTCTCCACACGATGGGTAACAAAGTAATCATCTTGCCTGCCACTCAATCGGGGCAATTCGATCAAATCTATATCTCCCAATATATGTTCTGCGCCCAAGCTCCCTATACCATTCTTTCCCTGCTGGATGATGCGCACAGAATCTACCACCTCTCTCGAGCCGTTCTCCAAACGAAGAAAGAATTCTCGCTCTTCAGAGGGATTTTCCGCTATCTCTATTTTTACGGAATACACCCCTGCTTCACCTCGGGTCAAGCCTATACGCCACCACTCCTTGCCTTGTGCGGAAGGGGATAATCGCCACTCTTCGGGCGACTCAAGTTGCAAAAGGTGTGTTCCTCCCTCGGCAGGAAAAACCATCGAATGCCCATTGGTTGCATTGGTCAAGCGATAAGCCGATGCCATGGGAGCAATTCGCCTATCGCACGAAGCACTTTGCAGGGTAAAAGAAACAGCAACAAAAAGAAGTGCCACAAGCCATTTTCCTTGCTTTTTGCTGCGAATAACAATATCTAAAAAATTCATTTCCTCGTCTTTATTGTAAGGTTACTCCTTTAGTAGGTTACAAAGATACCATTATATCGGTAACAGGCGTAAAAAATCTTTTCTCATCCCTATTGTACAGCTGTATGGAAACCCTCATTTCGGTAACTTCGAATGAGGTAAAAATTTGAATGCATACAAACTCCAATTTCAATGCATACAAAATGCAAAATGAATGCATACAAACTCAACTTTGAATGCATACAAATTTTAGAGCCCAACGCTCCTTATTAAAAAGTACTCAAAACAAAAGAGTTAGCTCTTTTAGGCAAAACATTTTATCGAGCGATGTGTTTATTTCTTTGGTTGTATCAGAATTATTACTACCTTTGCAAGCGATTTGAGCATTTGCTCACGCTTGGTTCGTTGGCCGAGGGGTTAGGCACCGGTCTGCAAAACCGTATACGGCGGTTCGAATCCGCCACGAACCTCAAACTGAAAACCTTGGGATGATCGTCGGTATCGTCCCGAGGTTTTTCTTTCAAAGAGAGTATTTCATTCCTCGTTTTCTATTATTCCGAGGTAATTTTGAAAAATAAGCATTCTCTCCCAAGCATTATACCTACTTTTGCAGTACCTAAAGGCAATACCATGTAATGGGAACAATTTTTCATCCTTGTGGAATGGAAAACAAAAAATGTGCAGAAGCTACAATAAAATCAAACTATGCAACGAAAAACACTTACCATTTTATGCACAATTGCGTGCCTACTTTTCGGATTTTTCTTTGTGGAATGCGGAAAAAAATGTCCTCAAACCATCGTGCAAACAGACACCATAATACAGAAAGATACCGTAATCATCGGAGAGTTAATGCCCAATTCCGTACCACCCTCTCAATTATGGATAGAGATACGTTACACAGATTCTCCCCCCTACAAATGGAAAGACTATCGATTTTCTCTCAGGGATATAAAGAGCGGTCTATACTCTCCATTTGAGAGTGCATGCCACTTTGAAAACAAATCCATACTCTTCTTTGGTGCACCCAAAAGGGAAAAGGAACCAATGCACCCCGATGATTCCGTCTCGGAGTTTTGGTTCGATGGAAGTTTTATCGCAGAGCTTTCTGTGGTGAATAGCTCAGGGATAAAGGAAGGAAGCTTCCGCTTTCGGGTACAAACTTATGAAAGAACCCACAGTGCCGAAATTATGGAGATAATAGCAGTACATGGGTTTCGTTCTTTTCGTTGGTATAAAGACTACTACCACAATGCTGTTTTTACCGTACGACCTACATCTGACAAGAAATAATTGTTTCATCAGATTTTCCCAAAAGCCATGAAATACTACGCATTTATACTTCTGAATTCTGTTCTTGTCCTATTATTGAGTTCATCTATCTCGGGATGTAACAAAAATTGTCCCGATCCTCTCGTTATAAGAGACACAGTGGTAATTAGAGACACCCTTAAATTGACACAGAAACAATCCAACGAACCGGACGCTTCCCCCTTGGTTATAGAGCTGCAATATGCCGAGAATGAAGCACACAGCTGGGAGAACTATCTCTTCTCTCTGAGGGACATCGAGAACGGACTATATGGGTCGTTCGAAATCGCATCGCAAAAAGGGAGTAACATAACTCTTCACTTTGGTGCTCTCAAAGAGGAAGAAAAACCGATCACCCCCGAAAAAAATGTTGGTGCATTTTGGCGCGACGGCTATTTTATCGCAGATTTTACCATAGACGATGCTTCCGGCACAGAACTGGGGCGGGTTAGGTTTCGAGTACGAACAAAGGAGGCACAGCATAGTGCTGAAATCACGGACATAGTCGAGATAGAAGGATTCAAGTCTTTTCTTTTTGAAAAAAGCAACCCTCTAAGAGCCAAGTTCACACTCTCTTTAGCTCCTGATAAGTAAAAAATCTCTGAAGGAAGTTCATCCAACGGTTTACTTTCCCAGAGTTATCAGAAAAGGGACTGATGCTTAGTTGATAACCGATAGGTAGTGTAACCTATCGGTTCTTTTCTTTTTTTCGAGCAACTTTTTCCATAGATCTGTTCTCTCCTCTCTATCCCTCTTCAAACGAAGTCAAAAGAAACCACTATTTTTGAGGGGAGTATTGGACCATCGGCGTGTATTCTCTTCTATGGAGGAAGCGAGAAAAAGCTATATCCCGAGGTACATGACCATAAAATAACAGCAAAAAGAGTCGATAAGACAAAACAGATTGCAAAAAGAAATCAGATCACAATGGCAAAATTAAAAGTTGGAGACACGGTACGCTATCTGAATAGCAAGGGGGGCGGTGTGGTGCGTCGTATCGATGGAAAAGTCGCTTGGGTGGAGGGTGAAGATGGATTTGAACTACCCACTCCCATACATGAGTGCGTTGTAGTGAACGAAAAAGATACATTCATACCCGCCTACCGCACCCCACAGGAAATAAAAGAGGAGGAACAAAAGCGCAAAGAAGCTCGTTTGGGGCATTCTCTTTCTGCCACGACAGCCAACAAAAACAATTCGGAAACGATCTCCCCTCCTCCCCCTCATTTATTGCTTCCCGAACGACCTGATGGAGATTTACTATCTCTATATTTGGCGTGGTTGCCCGAGGATTTTACTTCGTTCGGCAATGGAGATATGGAGTGCTATCTCATCAACGACAGCAATTACAATCTCTTTTATACCTACTCTTTGGCGCAGCCCAACGGCACCTATCGCTTAGTTGCTTCGGGAGAGATTGAAAGAGATACGAAACTACTCATTGATACTTTTTCTCTCTCTGAATTGAATGAAAGAGAACGCATCCACTTAGCAGTAGTCCCCTACAAAAGAGGACGGAAGTATATCCTCAAAGAACCTATTTCTTTAGACCTCAAACCCGACGGTGTAAAGTTTTTCAAAAGGCACTGTTTTACAGACAATGACTTTTTTGAAGAGGATGCTTTACTTCTGCCCCTGGTAGAAAAGGATGTGGTTAAAAGTCGGCGAGAAGAGATAGCTCCCTCCCTTGTAAAAGAGGCATTGGAAAGTAAAAAGGATCCGTCCAATAAAGAGGACAAAGAAAAGCGTTCCTTGCCATCGGCATTCCACAAAAAGCGTACGAATACTCCCATCGAAATAGATCTACATGCCTCTCATCTGCTAACCACCACTCAAGGAATGTCTGCCACGGATCTACTCAATCATCAATTGGAAGAATTTCACAGAGTGATGAAAGAGCATCTAAATCATAAGGGGCAACGCATCGTTTTTATCCATGGAAAAGGCGAGGGAGTGCTTCGCAAAGCCATTTTGGATGAACTGAAGCGTAAGTATCCCAAAGCATCGGCACAAGACGCCTCTTTCCAAGAGTATGGTTTCGGTGCCACTTTGGTAACCATTCACTAATTGGTAGCAAGCAACAGAATGGGCATAGAGATCGAGCGAAAGTTTTTGGTACAGAGCGAAGAGTTCAAACAAGCGGCAACGCATTCGATATACATCAAACAGTACTATTTTCCCTCGCCTGCAGAAGGGGAAACGCTGCGTTTGCGCCTCTCGGACAATGCTGCCTATCTAACCCATAAAGGCATCTCCTCTGCCGATGGATTGACTCGTATGGAGGAAGAACACCTCATATCCATGGAAGAAGCCAATCAGTTGCTCTCCGCCCCCATTGTAGGTTTTGTTGAAAAAGAGCGATACTATGTACCTTTCGAGGGGTTTGTTTGGGAAGTTGATTGCTTCAAAGGAAAATTGGAAGGGCTTATCATTGCAGAAGTAGAGCTTGCCACCGTTATGGACACTCCCACCCTGCCTCCGTGGGTAGCCCGAGAAATTACGGGTGATGTGCGCTATTACAATGCACAACTATGCCTCGTCGATGAGGTGCCCCATCAAACATAATCACAATTATTTATCACCACTTTATTTATATCTATGAACAAGAGATTCTTTTTTACCCCCATCCTTGCATTCCTAATATCCACGGCTCTCTACGCCGATGGTGGCATGTGGTTGATGCAACAGTTAAATGGGCAGATGGAGCGCATGAAGAGCCTTGGTATGGAGCTCGAAGCTCTCGACATTTACAACCCGGGCAGTAGCTCGTTGAAAGATGCCGTTGTACAATTTGACGGAGGTTGTTCCGGAGTTTTAGTTTCCAATAAAGGACTTCTACTGACCAACCATCACTGTGGCTATGATCAAATTCAAAAGCATAGTACGGTACAAAACAACTATCTGCAAGATGGCTTTTGGAGCCACTCGCTGCAAGAGGAGCTTCCCAATCCCGGTCTTGAGGTAGAAATTGTGGATCGTGTGGACGACGTTACCGAAGCTGTTCAAAAAGAACTCCGAAAAATTAAAGACCCCAATAGCATGGAGTATCTTTCTCCCAAATATCTATCCTCTTTGGCACCCAAAATCGTTGGTAAGAAAGCCGCTGCACGCAATGGCTATCGCTACGAAATCAAGGCTTTCTATGGAGGCAATCGCTACTATATGTTTACCAAGAAAGTCTTTTCCGATGTTCGTTTGGTGGCAGCTCCTCCAAGTTCTATTGGAAAATTCGGCTCTGATACGGACAATTGGGCATGGCCTCGTCACACGGGCGATTTCTCCATTTTCCGTCTCTACACGGACAAAAATGGCAATCCGGCTCCCTATTCAAAAGACAATATACCCTATACACCCAAGAAGTTTGTACGCGTTAGTGCACGAGGTGTACAAGAAGGACAGTTTGCTTTCATTATGGGATTTCCGGGCACTACATACCGCTTCTTTACCGCAGATGAAGTAACCGAGTGGAGCGAAATTGACAACAATATCCGCATTGAGATGCGAGGTATCCTCCAAGATGTCATGCTCCATGAAATGCTTTCCAACGAAGAGATCAATATCATGTATGCTGCTAAATATGCCTCTTCTCAAAATGGATATAAACGTGCGCAAGGAGCCAACTGGGCGATTCGCCAAAGAGGTCTCTACAACACTAAGTTACAGCAGCAACAAACCGTCGTAGATTGGTCTCAAAAACAAGGCATTAACAAAACTGCCCATGCCGTAAAGGCTATTTCTCAATCCATTGGAGAGCGCAGAGAACTTCGCATTCGTCATCGCTACCTTTTGGAAGGAATACTCATGGGGATCGAATGCAGTAAAGCTCCCATCCCATCTGCCGATCTTTTGGATTCGTGGGATAATGCCTCTCTACGCCAAAAAGAATTGGATAAATTGAAAGGTCAATTTGAAGCATTCTACAATGCCGATTATAGCCCTCGTGTAGATCAGGCTCTTGCCATAGCCCTGTTAAAACGCTACACACAACGAATAGCTTCAGCCCATCAACCCGAAGCGATTCGTTCCGGCATTGCTCAAGCAGGATCTGTCGAAGCGTATGTAACTGATATTTTCAACCGATCCATTTATGCTTCCAAAGAGAAATTCGCTGCCTTTATGAAGCAACCCAACCGAGAACAGCTACTTTCCGATCCCATAATTCAGTTCGCCTTATCGGTACGTACAGAATTTACTCAGCTAACCGCTCAAATGGCTGCTTTCGATGCTCCATTGGCAAAAGCCCAAAGAGATTATATAGGCTCATGGTTAGCCATGGTGGGAGGTGAACAACTCCCCGCAGATGCCAATCTCACACTCCGATTTACCTATGGACAAGTGAAAGGTTATCTGCCTCGCAACGCCGTTGCTTACAGTGCGAAAACGACTTTGGATGGAGTTATGGAGAAAGAAGATCCTAACAACTGGGAATATGTGGTATCACCTCGGTTGAAAGAATTGTACCATACGAAGGACTTCGGACGCTATGCCAACTCAGACGGGACAATGCCTGTGAACTTCTGTGCCACTACGCACACTACGGGAGGTAATTCGGGAAGTCCTGTATTCAACGCTAAAGGAGAACTGATCGGTCTTAACTTCGACCGTAATTGGGAAGGGGTCGGTGGCGATATAGAGTATTTGCCCGACTATCAAAGAAGTATTATCCTCGACACACGTTATCTCCTCTTCGTAATCGACAAATTTGCCGGCTGCCAACGCCTCATCGATGAAATCAATCCTCAATTTTAATTCGATATGAACAATGAATTTTTGACCCTCGAAGAGGACATCGTTCGCATGCTGCGCACTGTGTATGATCCCGAAATCCCTGTAAATGTTTACGACCTGGGACTCATCTACAAGGTGGACGTAGGCGATCAAGGCATTGTGACCATTACGATGACTCTCACCGCTCCCAACTGCCCGGCTGCGGACTTCATTTTGGAAGATGTTCGTCTGAAAACGGAAAGTGTAAAAGGGGTGGAACGATGCAACATAGAGCTTACCTTTGAACCTGAATGGCATAGAGATATGATGAGCGATGAAGCCAAATTGGAACTCGGATTTCTCTAAACTGCACTCTCAACCCTTCTCTGCAACCTCCACGAAACATTCTTCATCGGGTTGCACTAAGTGAAGAAGCTATATTGACAAGCACCCTCTTTCAATCCGTGAGGGGGTGCTTTTCTTTTATGTCTTCTCTGAATTGAATGCAAAAGATTGGTGCAGGCATAACAAAGGAGAAGTTATAAGAACTCTTTTTCCGATTAGCCATTGCAAAGAGCAGAACATTACAAAGAATAAGTCTCAACGAACAAAGCCTCCCTATTCGCTTTGTTTAGCGATAAATCTATTACCTTTGTAGTCCCGAGAAGCCTTATGATGAGGTTTTTCCAGTAGATTATAGTAATAGCACAGATGGTAAACCGTACGCTCATTCGCATTCGTGTACTTCAAGAACTCTTTTCCTACTACCATTCAGAGGGAAAAAGTTTGCAACAAGCAGAAGTACAACTTTCCCTATCCATACGCAAAACGCACGAATTATATTTACACCTCATTGGACTTATCCCTGCTTTTACTCGCCTCCATGCCGAGCGCGTGGAGCGTAGGAAGAATAAATTCTTCAAGAGTAAGGAAGAGGCTTCGCCCAACATGCGTCTGATTGAGAATAGACTTGCTCAACAAATCTCCGACAGCGAAGTCATTGAGAAGCACATTAGGGAAATGGGAAATATTTGGAGTGTGGACAGCCGTCTGTTGGGGATATTGTTAGACGAAATTGAAGGTAGTCCCATATACCAAGAGTATTGCCAAAGTGAAGAAGATACCTTTCAATCAGATGTTCGCTTTTGGGTAACAGTTCTCAACTCCTATACTTTCAAAAACCCCTTATTAGACGACTTCTTGGAAGCCATGTCTATCTATTGGGACAACCCCTACGCTACGGTGGAGAAAATCGAGGTAGAAGATCGACCGGACATTGAAACTGTAGAGTCGTTGGTTGCTTCTCTGGAGCATAGCGAGTTCTATAAACCCACTCGGTTGAGCACTTCTCCGGTGGAAATACAAAAGGAATTTACCCTAAAAACATTGCGCAAAGCTCGAGAAGAACAAGCATTCGATACCGTTCTGCTTCCGCTCTACAAAGATGATGAAGATGCTGCCCTTCCGACAGCTTTGATGCGTGCCACGGTATTGCATGTAGAGGAATTAAAGGAAATAATCGATAAAAACCTACACAATTGGGAGATGGATCGGGTTACCGATGTCGATACAATCATCCTTCAAATGGCATTGGCAGAACTCTTGACCTTTGCCAACATTCCTGCCACTGTAACCCTCAATGAATATATTGAGTTGGCTAAAATATTTTCTACGTCCGACAGTGGAAAGTTTGTCAATGGTGTCTTGGACTCTGCTCTCAAACAACTCCAAAAAGAGGGACGCATAACTAAAATATAGCCTCTTAGCTGCCCTTAAATAGCAAGTAGCAATGAGTATGACTGAAATAACAAGCGCTATGGGACGATTTTTCTATGGTATATACTATTGGCTGATTGCTGCCCCACTTTTTGTTGTGAGCACAGCAATTTTATCCTCTATCATCATCATTGCTTGCTACTTGGGATTTCAAAAATGGGCAGGATATTGGCCCGGTATTCTATGGGCACGCATTGGATTGGCACTATTCTTATGCCCCATTAAAGTGGAAGGCAAGGAGAATATCCCTCAAAACGCAGGTCCTTTCGTTGTTATGGCAAACCATCAGGGTGCTTTTGACATACTCATGATGTATGGTTACTTATCCATTCCATTCCGATGGGTTATGAAACAAGAGCTTCGCTCCGTTCCTTTCATGGGAAAAGCGTGTGCTATGGCAGGCTTTATATTTGTGGACGAAAAAGTACCTTCCTCTATAAAGGAAACCATGAATGCAGCCAGAAAAGTACTCTCTGAGGGAACCTCCATTTTCATATTCCCGGAAGGAAGCAGAAGCAAGGATGGCAATATGTTGCGTTTCAAAAAAGGTGGGTTCGTTATGGCGTATGAGTTGGGGGTTCCCATCATTCCCGTAACCATAAACGGTGCTTATCGCGCTCTACCCCGAGGCAGTTTTTTTGCACGCCCTACCCGTTTGAAACTAACAATTCACCCTCCGATAGAAATCGATCGTACGGAGCCATTCCCCCAAGGAATGCTTAACTCGGTAAAGGAAGTACGTGACATAATCGCATCCTCTTTGGAACAAGTTTGATTTCCCTGTAACCTTATTATCATTTGGATAACACTATCGGAAAACAATTGTTCTTCAGAATTCTACTTTTTCCATGACGAGCTCTATTAAAATTCTACATAGTACACTATTTTCCTACATTTCGACTCAATTCTAATACAAGTTGCAATGATTATAAAAGAGGGGTTCTTCCTCTATTTGTCAAATATACTTAGACAGTAGTTCAAAGCACAAACATATTGAAGCAAAATAAAAACGAAACCGTACATTGTAAGGCTAAAAAAGGGACTGCGGATAAGAAATATTCATGAATCTGCAGATTATATGAAAATTATTGTTCGTATTTTTAGAAATATCACTACTTTTGGGGTGGAGAGTAGAGGTCTCTTGCTTTTCTGTCCATAAATGGAACTATTGAGGACAAAAAAAAGAAGTTTGAAATTTTGAAGAAGGATTATCTCAACACAAATAATTAGTAATATGAATAAAACTGAATTTATCGCAGCTGTTGCCGAAAAGGCAGGCATCACGAAAGTAGAATCTCAAAAGGTTGTTGCTGCTTACGCAGAAGTGATTAAAGAGCAAATGCTCAAGGGAGAAAAAGTAGCTATTCTTGGTTTTGGAACATTTTCTGTAACTGAACGTCAAGCTCGTACAGGGATCAATCCTCAAACGAAAAAGCCCATCAAAATTGAGGCTCGTAAGAGTGTTAAGTTCAAACCGGGAGCAGAATTGACATTGAAATAATAACCTTTTCTATCCCTTAAAAGTGGGGTTTCCTCCCTACTGTAAGAGAAGATGTATTCCTCAAAAGAATACATCTTCTTTTCTTTGTGAGGCATATGGTTGTACCGTTGAAAAGAGAGCCTATAACAAAGAAAAGAGAAGTATTACAACCTACTCAAAACAAAGAACATAGGAGTATTTACAATTCAATATGGAGAGAGCCACAAATTTATATGCATACAAAATATCAATTGGATGCATACAAAATATAAAATGAATGCATCCAAACTCAAGATTGAATGCATTCAAATTTTACTCGTCAAACGATGATTTTTTCACCGACATGGAAAGTGATTTTTCTCGGAAGGTGAAAAAAGGGATGATTATCGCCCAATGGGCTGTATTTTACTTCGTATCTTGTCCGAGATTTCCAAAAACATATATCCGGGTTCCTTTCTTTCTATCATCAGACTGTCTGCGACATATTTTTCATAAGCATACTGTATGGAACGCTGAAAAGTGATACGCGACATTTCATTTTGAGATTTTCCCGTGAACAAAGAATCGACTTTTTCATCGGGGAAGTAGTCTTCCAAATTGATGTTTCCTACCATGGTTGTCTCTAAAAACAACTTGTTTTCGTGGCGTTTGTCCGTATAAAACCCCACAAACATATGCCCCGGTTTGAGCACTAATATCGGGTCTATGTTTATCGCTCTCAAAAGGGATGCTAAAAGCACAGAACCATCCACGCAATTTATTTGAGAGGTAGACAGAGCATCTTCCAAAGAGCGCACCCTCTGTGCATACACCACATTGCTTCCCAAACTACTGTTCGATATGGAACTATACCGAAACTTTCTTCTCTGCAATACATTCCATAGAGCATAAACTTGCTCTACTACTTTTAGAGAATCGCTTTGGTAACCCGAAAAACGATTAACGATACGTGTATTCAAAGCCTCTCTAAGCACCTTATCTATGAGTGGGCTGTCTTCGTTTACATAAGCAGCAAAAAAAAGAGGAGTATTGACAAAATGCCTTTGTTGCTCTTTATCAATCTTATAATAGCCATACATACATTCGTTTATGCTCCGCATTGAAAAGGTTCTCACCTTCAACGAAGATGCCAAATTATCTGATATGACAGTGGCGACAATGCTCATGGGAGTTGGCTGTTTCGCCTCTCGTAGGGCATCATATTTCCATATTATTTCGGGATAAATCGTATAAACAATACCCTTTTCCGGCAAAACAAACTCGGATACCGAGTGATACGAAAAAGGAGTTTCAGCGATTTCAACCCTTACCGGAACGTTTTTCCTTCTCGCCTTTAGCTTTATGCCAATTCCCGATTTGGGATTGCCCACATAGGGCGTGTGAGAGGGAGTTATAACCAACTCATCAGTCGCAGCCAATGAAAGAATTGACGAGGGGAAGAGATTACCTGCCAATTCGTCTGTTATCTCAAAATTTTCGGATGTTTTTCTCCCTTGAAGAAGCCATACCCCTGCCAAAATCAGAAGTAATAAAGCGAAAAAGATAAAAATATCTCTCTTTTTCAGCGCAATGTAAATCCGTATCATAATCACCGAAATAGCAATTGTAAGTACTCTCCATTGGTAGGACTTATAACAAATACTATCGTTTGGAAATAAGTTCTGAGAGTTCTTTTCTTCTTTTTGGCACGAAGTGGAGTTGATTTTTATCCTCCCTATCCCTTACTCCTAAAGCAACAGCAAAAAGGACTTCATGTTTTTCATCCCCCAAAATTTGCGTGTAGGCATCCTTGTCAATCCCCTCCATCGGCGTTGAATCAACCTCCATATAAGCACAAGCACTCAACAAAGTTCCCAGAGCAATGTAAGCCTGACGTGCCATCCAATCCTTTACAACTCCTTCGCCCAGGGGGAGTAAACGCTCTCGATAATACGACTCTACGGTTAAACCATTGACCCGCTCCAATTCAAAATCAGCTATTTTGTCGTAAATGGAAAACACGATCAGATGGCTGCAATTGAGCACTTTTTCAGTATTGTGCATTGAAACTTCCGATAAACGCCGTTTCAAATCGGGATCTTCTACCAAAGTGAAGTGCCAGGGTTGGGAGTTTATCGAGGATGGTGATAGGCGCAAAACCTCAAGAAGTTCTTCTATTGTTTCATTTTCCAATCGTTGCGCAGGATCATAAGCCTTGGTTGTATAACGTTTTTGGAGAAAGGGAAGAAATGATTTCATATCTCTAAATTGATTTGTTTTGTACGTTCTTTTTAATGTAATAACATGAAATATAGCCTATAAGCGTAGCAACTAAGACCCCGACCACATCGGCAAGAAAGTCATAAAAATCTCCGGATCGGGAAGAAGAAGCGTAGTGCTGCATCAACTCTGTCAAGGCACCCAATAGCAACGGGTAAAGTACTTGTAGTTTCCACTTGATTTTCATCTCTCTTTTTCGATAGATTTGATGAAACGTGTATTCCCCCCAAGTCACTAATGTGATCCCCAAAAACATTAAGAAGTGCACCAACTTGTCCGAAATCTCCACTCTACCTCTGAACTCCGATGCCGGCATCAAACAAAGGAAAAGAAGAAATATAGTAGAAAGGATGGTCAATGTATTGTGTTTTAGGTATTCTGAAAAAGGTCGCATTGTCAAGTAATAATATATATCTCACTTTATCATACACACCGCAAATCTACAATAAAAGAGAGTAGCATGACCACGATCTTTCCCAAAAAGAAAGGAATTGCAGAGAAAAAATACCTCCTGCAATTCCTTAAACCTATCCTTACTTCTCTGAAGAAAAGCCAAATGCGAATGGACTTCTCATCGGATTTATGTACTCTCTGCCTTAGAGAGTATAGAGCGAACTTATTGACTCGTGGCTGCAAACTCTCTTAATAGACTCTGCAAAAAGATCTGCGACCGACAAGATCTTTACCTTTGAAGACTCTTTGCAATAAGGGATAGAGTCCGTAAAAATCATCTCTGTAAGTGCGGATTTTTCCACGTTTTCAGTAGCCGGATCGCTCATTACTGCATGACTTGCCAGCGCACGCACGCTCTTGGCTCCATTCGCCATCATAAGATCTGCCGCCTTGGTAATAGTCCCTGCCGTATCAACAATATCATCGACCAAAAGCACGTCTTTACCTTCAACATCCCCAATGATGCGCATTTCCGCCACCTCATTCGCTTTCAAACGAGTCTTATGACATATAACCATAGGCACCCCAAGGTGACGTGCGTAACTACTGGCACGCTTGGTACCACCAACATCAGGAGTGGCTATTACAAGGTTTTGCAACGAAAAATTCTGTTCTATGTAGCTCATAAATACAGAAGAGGCATAAAGATGGTCCACAGGAACATCGAAAAATCCTTGTATCTGGTCTGCGTGCAAATCCATCGTTATAAGGCGCGTTACTCCTGCTGTACTGAGCAAATCTGCCATCAATTTTGCTGCGATCGACACACGGGGCTTGTCTTTTCTATCCTGACGTGCCCAGCCAAAATAGGGAATAACTGCGGTGATATAGTGTGCCGAAGCTCTCTTGGCGGCATCTATCATCAACAAAAGTTCCATTATATTGTCCGCAGAAGGACAAGTGGACTGCACCAAGAATATATCTTTTCCTCGGATTGTTTCTTCATAAGAAACCGCAAACTCGCCATCAGCAAAGTGTTGGGTAGTCATACGCCCTAAGGGGCATCCCAAACTTTTGCATATTTTCTCTGCAAGATACTTTGATTTGGTCCCGGCAAAAACGGAATAAGACGTTTCGTTATCCATCATTATGAGTAGTTATAAAGTAAATCTCTCTATTGTAGTCCCTGTGTGAGTACCTACGATCTTTTCTGGTGCAAAAGTAACTTTTCTCGTCGAAACCAAGAAGTAAGCTGCAGAAAAAAACTCCTTTTTAACCTTGGCGTAAATTGAAGAGGGATGATTGAATAATACGCCCTAAGTTCTCGGGGAAAGCGAAAAAGATTGACTTAAAGCCAATGGATAAGCATACTCTTTTTGGAAAAGAGGTGGGACAATGCTCAAATCAAGAGGAGATCGCCCATCCAATTGTTCCAAAGCCTCGATCGTACTCTTTAGTTGTGGAATGCGCCCTGCAAAAAGGTAGCGAGAGGAAAAATAGTTACTCGTCTCCAAGTTTTCAATAATCACACCTCTTCTATTGGTACTATGCATCATAGTGATATTTTTTCCCCTAACTTCTATCACCAAAGCCACATGTCCAATGCGACTGCTCTTTTTATTGCGCCCTTTGAAAAAGAGCAAATCACCGGGGCGAGGAGAAGAAACTTTGTCGGTTAGTTTTGCTAAATCCGCAGAAGAACCCGACATATAAATACCAAAGCAAGAGAAGATATAGCGCACATATCCCGAGCAGTCCATGGGCCAAGAAGAGGGACCTCTATAACAATAAGGTTTGCCCAAAAACTTCTTTCCCAATGCTATTGCATCGTCTATAACAGAACCTGTGGGTGGGATGCTGTGCAAAGTATAGGCTCTGCAATCCGGAGAGGGAAGATAAAGCCCCGAAGCTGTGTATACAGCCCCCTCATTGGAAGAGTAAATCGGCGTAGAGGCTTGTACCTTCTGCACTTTACAACCCGAAAATAAGAAAAACACGCTCAGAATAAAAAGCAGTAACCAACGATGTGTACCATGCTTTTCCAATGTATCCGAAGTATGTATCATAAGCTTTCTTGTCTACATATTTATACACAATCCTTCGTAGGCGGCATCCGTAGCGGAAAATACCTCCCTTGCCTCCTTTAGAAGGGTATCATAAGAGTCGTATCGACTGGAATAATGCCCAATCAAAAGACGCTTAACTCCTGCCTCTCGGGCTATTGTAGCCGCTTGCCGTGCTGTACTATGCGCAGTTGCCTCTGCTCGTAGTCGATAGTCTTCGCCAAATGTTGCTTCGTGATACAAAAGATCCACCCCTCGTACACAATCAATAACAGGAGGATGGTATTTTGTATCGGAACAATAGGCATAGCGTCGCGGCTGACGTCCTTTTTGGGTAAGTCGCTCATTGGGAATACGCTCCCCCTCTTCATTGACGAAATCCTCCCCTGCCAACAGATGTTGGTAGAAAGCAATCGGGACTTTATAAAAATCAGCGGAGGGTTTATCTAAATGCCGTTCTGCGCATTTTTCCTCGAAAAGGAAGCCAATAGTGGGGATACGATGACTTAACGGAATGGAATAAACTCGTATCGAAGCATCTTCATGTATCAAATTCGATGTCCGACAGTCGCACTCCCTTACCTCTATCACAAATGGACAATCGGGTAAAAATCGTCGTTCTATTTCTTCTACATAGTCCTTTATACCCCAAGGGCCATAGATGGGCACTGCAGCCATACGCCCCAATAAAGCCATTGTGGAAAGCAAACCCGGCAAACCAAAACAATGATCTCCGTGCAAGTGGGAAATGTAAATGCCATGTATTTTGGAAAATTGAAGTTGGGCACGGCGAAATGAGAGCTGAGTGCCTTCCCCACAATCAACAAGATAGACCTTACCCCTGAGGTGTAACGCCTGTGATGTTGGATTGTGCCTCGTTGTTGGAAGGGCGGAACCGCATCCCAATATGTGAAGGTCAAAATTTTCCATCCGACACAAAGATAATGCTTTAATAAGAATTGCAAGATTGATCCCCCAATGGTCTTGGGAGGAGTGTCAAAAACAGAGAAAGAGGGGGGGCTACTCAATCAATTCTTTCTACGGAAGTATCATTATAGTCCTAAAAAAAAGAAAGCGCATTACCCGTAGGTAACACACTTTCTCTCCATTTCAGTCGGGATGACTAGATTCGAACTAGCGACCACACGCCCCCCAGACGCGTACTCTAACCGGACTGAGCTACATCCCGTTTGCGACTGCAAAGGTAATAGGAATAAAATTACTGACCAAATATTTCTCGATAAAAATCGAAAGATTCTTTGATTTCTTCTTCCGAAACGTACATTTTTATTGGTTTTCCCACCTCTTCCAAGCCTATCACGGCTATCTCCCCCCCTTTATTTTTCTTGTCTGCACGCATATATTCAATGAGCCTTTCATACTCTTTGCATGAAAATAGATAGGGAGACTGCATCTCTTTTGCCAAAGTAACCAAGCTGCGTACAATCTGTAAGGGGAACAAAAAACGGCGATGAGAGAGGTACAATTCGCAAATTAGCCCCATTGAGACAGCCTCTCCGTGCCGTAATGGACTGCGATCTTCTTGCGCCACACTATGCGAAAAAGCCTCGAAAGCATGCCCCAATGTATGTCCCAAATTCAAATATTGGCGTATGCCATTATCAAATAAATCCTCAGTTACGTAGCGCTCTTTTATAGCAACACTTTCACGTATAACATCGCTCCAACAGACTCCGTTTTCAACGGGATTAAAGGAAAGAAGCGACTTCCAAGAGGTTTCTCCCGACAGCAATGCATGCTTTACCAACTCCCAATAGCCTGCGACTACTTCACGCCTATCGAGCGTGGACAAAAAAGCAGGGTCTATAATAACCGTATGTGGCAGTGCCACGGCACCAATCAAATTCTTTATCCCTTTGTAATCAATAGCTGTCTTTCCTCCCACAGAAGCATCTACCATTGCCATCAACGTGGTGGGAATATAGGCTGTGTGCATACCTCTCTTGTAAATGGCTGCAGCAAAGCCACCCATATCAAGCAAAGCACCTCCCCCGGCAACGAGTAACAGAGAGTGGCGTGTTGCATTCCGTGCCAAAAACCAATCTAAAATTTGGATCAAAGAGGTAAGATTTTTATGTTCTTCTCCTGCCGACAAACGTAGGCGGTTTTCGAGGGGGACGAATGCATAAACGGGTGCAAGCAAATGCGCTGCCACGGAAGCCATGCCTGCATCTTCCAACAGATAAACAGCATCGAAGCCCTCAGATAACAAACTATCGAGGGCTTCTTTATTTAAGGCTCCCTCACAAATAATTATTTGGGAGTTCATATACCTTATCTTATAATGCTTGCAACTCCTTTTTAATGTGCTCCACAGCAGAGGGTAATCCATCTACATCTTTACCACCCGCCGTTGCAAAATGGGGTTGCCCGCCTCCCCCACCTTTAATAAACGAAGCTGCGGAACGCACCAGAGAAGAAGCATTTGCACCCAACGCAACAGCTGCATCGGATAGCGCTATCGACAGCAAACACTTCTCTCCCTCTCGGGTTGCAGCGAGGAAGATAAACGGTTCCTCAAGCTCCCCACGCAATTGAAACGCCATATCTTTTACGGCTTCTGCCCTATATTCTCCCTCCAAATAGAGGAAACGAAGAGATCCTATATAATCCGTCTGCGTGAGCATTGTGCGCTTCTTCTGCGCCATTTGCTTGCGTATCAAAGCCTCTATCTCTCCACGAAGTTGCGCTTCCTCTTCGATAAGTTTGCGAATACTATTGATCACTTTGGGATTATTGTTGAAAAGTGCTTTAATTTCAGCAAGAGCTTCTTCTTTTTCATACAGATAACGATCGGCATTGGATCCCGTAACCGCCTCTATACGACGAATGCCGGCTGCTATGGAAGACTCCGAAACGATGCGGAACGTCCCAATCATTCCCGTAGAAGGCAAATGCGTTCCCCCACACAATTCGATGGAATCTTCATACTGAAGCACACGCACTTCCTCTCCATACTTCTCTCCGAAAAGAGCCATGGCTCCCATTTTTTTAGCCTCTTCAATGGGCACGTTACGATACTCTTTGCGAGCTATATTTTGGCGCACTTTTGAAGAAACAATCTCCTCCACTCGACGGATTTCCTGCGAAGTCAATTTATTATAGTGAGCAAAGTCAAAACGCAGTACTTCGGGACTGACAAAAGAACCTTTTTGCTCCACATGCTCTCCCAATACATCTCTCAAAGCCTTATGAAGCAAGTGAGTTGCCGTATGGTTTGCCTCAGCCATGCGACGACGATCGGTATCGATATACGCATGGAACGTTTGCGACAAATCATCCGGTAGGCGATCCATAAGATGCACCGGCAAATTGTTTTCACGTTTGGTGTCTTGTATGGTATAGCGTGCATCGTCTTCTGCCAACAAATAGCCACTATCACCTACCTGTCCTCCCATTTCTGCATAGAAAGGCGACTGCGAAAGAACCACTTGATAGAAGTCCTTATTTTTCTGTTTCACACGGCGATAGCGCAAAATGCGACACTCAGCATCCGTTTTGTCGTAGCCCACGAAAAGCGAATCGCCCTCTTGGAGCACCACCCAATCTTCCGTTTCGAGCTGTGCTGCACTGCGTGCGCGTGCTTTCTGCTCTGCCATCTCTTGATCAAAACCGGCTTGATCCAGCAACATTCCATGCTCTCGAAGGATCAACTCTGTGAGATCTAAGGGGAAACCAAACGTGTCATACAAAACGAAAGCATCATGCCCGGATAGAGTTCCTTGGTTGCCCAACTCCTCTATTTTCCGATCCAAAAGCTTCATGCCTGCTTCCAAAGTGCGTAAAAAGCTCTCTTCTTCCTCTTTCATTACCTTGGCGACAAGCTCCTTCTGAGCAATCAACTCGGGATAAGCTGCACCCATGGAGTCGATCAAAACGGGCAAAAGTGCATACATAAACGCCTCTTTTCGATTGAGGAACGTATATCCATAGCGCACTGCTCGGCGCAAAATACGACGGATAACATACCCTGCTTTGGCATTGGATGGAAGTTGCCCGTCGGTAATGGCAAAGGCTATTGTACGCACATGGTCTGCCACCACACGCATGGCTATATCCGTCTTTTCACTATACCCATAGGCTATGCCCGACAAATTGGCAATAGACTGAATTATAGGCTGAAAAACATCCGTATCGTAGTTAGACCGCTTGCCTTGCATTGCCATACAGAGACGCTCGAAGCCCATGCCCGTATCGATCACCTTGTGAGGTAATGGCACAAGCGAACCATTGGCTAAGCGGTTGTATTGCATGAATACGAGGTTCCATATCTCCACCACTTGGGGATGGTCGTTGTTGATCAAATCTCTTCCCGAAACAGCGGCTCGCTCTTCATCTGTACGGAGGTCTATATGTATTTCGCTACAAGGACCACACGGACCCGTGTCACCCATCTCCCAAAAGTTATCTTTTTTGTTTCCGTTCAAAATACGTTCTTGGGGCAAGTGGCGTTCCCAAATGGCAGCCGCCTCGTTATCTCGCTCCAAGCCATCTTCCTTATCTCCCTCGAAAACGGTTACATAGAGACGATCAGCAGGGATTTGCAACTTTCCGTGCAAAAATTCCCATGCCCACGTTATGGCATCTTCTTTGAAATAGTCTCCGAATGACCAATTCCCCAACATCTCAAACATGGTGTGGTGATAGGTATCATGCCCCACTTCTTCGAGGTCGTTATGCTTGCCACTAACACGAAGACACTTTTGCGAGTCCGCCACACGGGGATACTTTGCTTCGGCATTACCCAAGATTATATCCTTAAATTGGTTCATCCCTGCGTTAGTAAACATCAGAGTGGGATCTCCCTTCACAACCATGGGGGCAGAGGGGACAATATGGTGCTGCTTTGAAGCAAAAAAGTCCAAGAATGCAGCTCGTATCTCGTTAGCGGTCATCATCATTTTCTTCTTACAAAAACTTTTCTTATCGTCCCACAAAAGTAAACAATCTTACCCAAACGATTTATACGTAAGCAACTCTTTTAGGGCGAATAATCCGCAAAAACAATCCCGGCAAAAGCAGAAAAGAAAAGCACGCTTCGCTCTTCAAAATCGAGGACACAGTTTGCAAGAAAAACTATCCTCGAATGAGCATTCTAAAATGATCGCATTGAAATGTTCATTTGTATGCATACAAAATCAATTTTGTA
>JBGZIN010000091.1:0-38191 GCA_041848345.1 Porphyromonas sp. | reverse complement strand
CTTCTCTCGCGTGTAAAAAGATCTTCGATCGCCATCTATTCGATATTTCTAAGCATTGAACGCTACTGACCAAGACTTGAACACTACTGACCAAGTCTTGAACGCTACTGACCAATACTTGAACGCTACCGACCAAGTCTTGAACAATAGAATGCAACGCATCTCGGCGAAAAATCGGATGGGTCAAAAGAGCGAATAGTACGCAGCCGACAAGATTAGGGATGGCGTCCTTTTCCCTTTTTCATCGCCCGAATGATGGGTACATTAGGCTGATAGGTTGCCGAAAAGATCACACATTCAGCAATCTTTTCCAACCGGCGGTGCCAAAGCGAATGTAGTCGGAAAGAAGGTTTTGCACCTCCTCCGGGGTAATCTCTCTGTTTTGAATAATCATCCGAACTATGAAAAGCCAGTGTGCACAATTAGCTTTTACAAAAAGAGGAGAGACGGCGTCGTTGATTTGAGGGAACTTCCCCTTCATCTTCCTCAAATACTCCACCCCGATGGTTGCTTGCCGCTCGGCATATTCATCAAAGAAATGCTCCAGCGGTGTCCCCGCAGCTTCGAACATGAGCAGGTGAAATTCCTCTCGATATTCCTCCACAAGGCGCAGAATGTCTTTGAACATGAGAGCGGTCAATTCCTCCGAATAAAACAGATCCAACGTTTGGAAATCGTCGGACTGCTCTCGATACAGATAAAGCTCCAATTCGTGAAGAAGCGGCGAGAGAATAGAGACGAAAAGGGCGTTTTTACTATCAAAATAGTTGTATATGTTTCCCACGGCAACTTTAGCCCGCTGAGCAATGCGCTGTATGGAAGTTTGCTTAACGCCGCTTCGGATGAACTCTTGACGAGCCACCGCCAAAATGCGGTCTCGAATGTCGGTTTTAGGTACTTGCATAGTGCTTGAAAAGCAAAAAAGTGATGCCACCCCGTTACGAGTGGCACCTTGATCAATTATGAATGGATTATACGATTATTGCTGCGTAAAACTATGGAAGAACGAGGGCCATCCTTGTACTTTTACCACAGGTCCCGCAACCTCTTGCGTGGCAGGATTGAATGTGTAGAAGCCGTTGTGCTCCCTATTGGCACTGCCAAACACCACCAACCCTTTGTGCATGCCTATTGCCACTCCGTGTGGATTGGACACGGGCAAGCCCTCTATCTTCTTGATGCTGCCTGCATAGAGGTCTATGATTACGGGGCAGTGGCTCAATATCGTATATGGATTTTTATCCCCCTCGGGGTCCAGTTTGTTGGAGTTGGCATAGGCATAGAGCTTGCCATTCCCCCCGTAAAACATGGTGCCGATAAACTCTGCATATTCCGTGGAAAGCCCCTCTATTTTTGTCTTATCCAAACGAATGCAGAAGGTGGGGTCTACCTCCGTTTCGCCCTTTTTGATGCGGACAATCCCACCGGGGAAGTCTTTCATAAAACCGAATGATGCGATACAGTTGATGTATATATCCCCCTTCTCATCCATAAAAATGGATTGTCTGTCGATGGGACGCGTGGGAACACTCACTCCGAGAGATGTGTTGCGCAGCGTTTTTACATATTCATCTTTCTCAGTATCAATTAGGGCTATTTCGATAGATTTTTCGGAGGGCATCCATTGACTGTTGAATTGAGAAAGCCCTACGAAAAGCT
The DNA here is from genome assembly GCA_041848345.1 of Porphyromonas sp. Classification (GTDB taxonomy): domain Bacteria; phylum Bacteroidota; class Bacteroidia; order Bacteroidales; family Porphyromonadaceae; genus Porphyromonas. Next base: position 36,532 of record JBGZIN010000091.1, on the reverse strand, counting down.
CCTTTCCTCTGATAATCATTGCCGCAGGTGCAACTCTCGTGTCTGCATGAGAGAGAGCGGTGAGGTCTATTCTTTTGATTTCCTGCATAGTGGAGGGGTTGAATGCGATAACCAGCCCCAAGTTTTGGCAACTCACATAGGCTTTTGTATCGTTCAGCTCCACAATGTTGCACGCCGCAGCACCCGCAGGCAGAGGCATACTCCCCTTTAGTTGCAGTTGATTGTCGGCATTGATGCCGTAAAGCCCCAGCTCCGCTTTAGAGTTGCCCATATAGTCCGGGAAGGTGTACACATGTCCGTTGGCAAACGCAATGGGCGGTGCTCCGAAGCCTACCGGGATGCTGTTGCCGTTGTCATAAGATGCAGGGCTGAGATCTGAGATTGCTTGCAGATACACGCTCCCGGAATTTCCCTCCGGGTTGGTTATCGTTGTGGCAAATAGTATTGACTTACGGGCTCCCTCCGGATCAAGCGTGGGGGTACCCTTGTTGCCTTCATCACAACTCGTGACCAATGCAAGTGTAAGGAGGACGGGGAGTAAAATAGATCTGATGTTCATAATGCGTTGAATTTAACGATAAATTATACTGTAAAACTTTCACTATCTAAACAAATAGCGCACCTTTAGTGCCAAGGAACGTCCCGGTAATGGACGATTGAATTCGGAAAAGACTTCTCTGTTGGTGAGGTTCTTCATCTTGAGAGCCACCACCCACATACCGTTCTTGAAACTATGCTCCAAGCCGGCATCGAAGACCCATGAAGAGGGGATTTTGCGGCTTTGATGCTTGCTCATCTCGAAGTCATAAAAATACTCGTGGATATACGAACCATCGAGTAGGAAGCGCGTGTTCTGTCCACTCCCGCCCAAAAGGTTCTCTTTGTGCACCTCCAATCCAAAGTTGCCCATCAAATAGGGTATATTGGGCATTCGTTTGTTTTTGGTGGGATTTTCCACAGAGGTGCCGGGAATTGTTGAGCGCACATCTCTCAAATCTTGATATGTCCCATTGAGATAAAAATATAACCAAGGGAGCAAGTCTCCCTTAACTTCAGCCTCTATTCCATAGGTACGCACACTGCCGAAATTGCGATAACGAGCCATGGTGGGGATTATATCCGCCGTGAAGCGGATCATGTCTTTAAGTTGATTATAGAATAGGTTGGTTTCCACTTCAATGAAGCCGAACTTATTTCTTTTGTGGTAGAGCATCCCTATGTTTCCACCCAAGCAACGCTCGGGGATGAGCCCCGTTGAGGGACGTATGGAGTAGCCGTTTCCTATCAATTCTTCACTTGTGGGAATGCGCACTTCAGAGCTTACGGCTGCCTTAATGAGCATTTCTTTGGACAGTTGGAAGCGCACTGCCTCGCTCCACCCCCAGTAGTTTCTATTGATGGAGATCTCTTCGATTTTGTTGATGTAGAAATTCTCAAGCATCTTGGCTTGCGAGGCAAATGAGAAGTTTTTTACCGTTGTGGCACTCTGAAGACGCCCATCTAGAAGCGACAGATCGTACGACAGCCCCACTGTCAGTCCGGACATTCGACTCGGATAATTGGCTTTGAAGCCCAGAGCTCTATCCATCAGATCATCTTTAGGGAACTGTCGGGTATGATTGCCATAAATGTTAAGGTTGAATGTATGGTGCTCATCCAAGATGTAATTGAGGTTGAGTTTGCTTGTTAAATCGTTGGAATGATTTTGCCCATCCGAGGGAAAAGTGCCTTGTTCTCCTCCCCATGCGGAAACCGGAGGATGCTTTTTTCCATCCCAATCGTAACGATGCATGGCTTTATCGCTAAGTCCAAACTTACCCACCATGTAACTTATGTCAAAGTCAAAGTCCAATCCCGGCAAAAAGAAGTTATCACGCTCTAAAATCAACCCGAATAGGTAAGAAGAAGAGTGGTTAAAAGCCTCTCGAATATCAAACTCGATACCTTGTATTTCTTGTTTGTTTTGGGAGTAGACCGTCTCTAACTTTATCTCGTCGAACCACCACTTGGTCGCTTTAATGGATGCACCCGCCAACAAACGCTCATATTGATCGTGAGTGCGCTCCACAATGCGGTTATCCAACTGAGCAAGACGCATTTTATAATTATTGTCTGAAAATACATATCCTCCCCCTATACCCAATTGGAGTCCGCTCTTTTGGTGCGTTCTTTTAAGGACAGCATCAACTCGATGAGTATTAAAGGAGGCAACTTCATAACCAAAATCCAGATAAACGGGAGGATATTCTTTGGTAACGACGTTTATGGCTCCTCCCAAAGCAGAGCCGCCGAATTTGTAGGGGACTATGCCCTTATATACCTCTATGCGCTCGATCATATCGGTGGGAATATCGTTCAATGATATGTAGTTACCCATCTGCCCCATGGGAGTTTCATCGACAAACAAACCCATTCGTTTCCCTTCCAAGCCTCTGACAGATACCCGAGATGCACTCCCTACACCACCCGTGTTTCGGATTGTTACTCCGGAAGTTCGAGCCAACACATCATTGATGGAAGAGCCTGTTCCCTGTAATTGTTGAGCAGAAATGACCGAAACCGGCATCGAAGACTCTTTCAATAAACGGGCTTTGTTCCGTCCTAAAACGACAACTTCCGAAAGAGTGTTTTCGTTGGGTGAAAGCTGAAAATCGACTCGCAAACTATCTGTTTCCTGTATAGACAGACTGCTGTAAGCCGTTTCATAGCCGATATATTTAGCTTGTAACCTCTTTCGACTTTTGTCGGGAATGCGCAATTTGTAGTATCCGTTGGCATTGGAAGAAGTGCCAATTGAGGTATCTTCCAACCGAATGGAGGCTCCATAGAGGGGTACTCCGCTGTTTTTGTCCGTGATTTTTCCGTGAATTACTTTCTCTTGAGCAAGCAAAGTAAGTGTGGGTGAGAGGAACAGAATTGCCAATAAGGAGAGGCGGAGTGCGACCGACTGCAGAATGTTGTTTTTTAGAAACATCGGGTAAAGTGGTAAGCGAGTTACAATAGAGTTGCGATTACAATGGTTTTGCATTTGCCAATAGTCTTAAAAGCGAATGATTTTCAGAAATATTCAAAAGAAAAACGCACTATCCCGGCATTCGGAATAGTGCGTCGTCTGCGATACGAGACATCATAACTTTCCTCTCGGAGGAATTCTTTGGAGTTTAAGTTCATTTGCTTGCAAAGGTACTGCCTTACCTCCAATGGGGAAATCACAATTTATGGGTATTTTATCCCCTTCAAAGAGGAAATGTGTCGTATAGTTTGTTGTAAGAAAAATCTACATTTTCTTCTCTGTTTTTCCGAACTATACCATTTCACTTTGAGGTGGATGGTGGTCTGTTCAACGTATCCTCGCTGCGGAAAGCCCCCGATACCTTCGCCACTTTAATTGCAAAAATACACTATATTTGTGCATATGGATCAGATGGATGTACAAAAGAAGAAGAGCAGAACAAGCCGCACCAAAGAGCTCCTCATCGACGTGGCACGTCAGCTTTTCGCCCGCTTCGGAGTGGAAAAGACCACTATGAACGATATTGCCGAGGCTTCAAAGCGAGGTCGTCGCACCCTATACATGTACTTCCGCAACAAAATGGATGTTTTTTATGCCGTGGTAAGTCAGGAATTGGATCTCCTGCATAATCGTTTGGAGGCAGTGGTTCTTTCGGAATTACCACCTCTTGAAAAGCTCCTAACACTTGCTTCCACCCACATGAACAGCATCTACCAAGTGGTCATGCGCAACGGCTCTCTCAAGGCAGACTTCTTCAACGACATTCGTCGAGTGGAGCGTGTGCGCTATAAGTTCGACATCCAAGAACGAAAACTCATTGCACACATCCTCCAAGAGGGTACGGATCGAGGCTGTTTTCACATTGCGGAGATTGAGCCCATGGCTCTCCTGATACAAGCCTCCATAAAGGGATTGGAAGTCCCCTATATCAACCAACAAACGCACAAAATAGACGAGAAAGCGTTTCAGGCACTATACAGAGCCATGAAGCAATTGCTCCTGAATGGATTGCAAGGCGGTGCCACATCACAAAAAGAAAATATCGAACAGGAATAATAAATAGAATTAGGATTATGAAATTATTAACGGGAAAAGTGGCACTCATCACGGGAGCCGGACGAGGTATAGGGCGTGCCATAGCCGAAAAATTTGCACAAGAAGGTGCCGATGTAGCCATTACAGACATCAAAATAGGTGCCGAAGTGGAGGCTTTCATAGCGGAACTCACCGCCATGGGTGTGCGTGCCAAAGCCTACGTTTCCAATGCTGCCGACTTTGCCGATGCCCACAAAGTGGTAGAGGAAATTGCCGCAGACTTCGGCTCTATTGACGTATTGGTAAACAATGCCGGTATCACCCGAGACGGATTATTGCTCCGTATGACCGAGGAGCAATGGGACATGGTCATCAACGTCAATCTCAAGTCTGCATTCAACCTCACCCATGCCGTGGCACCCATCATGATGAAACAACGCTCGGGCAGCATCATCAACATGGCATCTGTGGTAGGCGTGAGCGGTAATGCCGGACAAGCCAACTACTCCGCTTCAAAAGCCGGTATGATCGGTTTGGCAAAGAGTACAGCCAAAGAATTGGGTTCACGTGGCATCCGTGCCAATGCCATTGCACCGGGCTTTATCATTACAGATATGACGGGTGCGCTTTCCGAAGAGGTCAAAAAGCAATGGGCGGCACAAATCCCCCTTCGCCGTGGAGGTGTACCCGAAGATGTGGCAGGGGTTGCCGTCTTCTTGGCAAGCGATCTGTCGGCTTATGTGTCGGGACAAGTGATCCACTGCTGTGGAGGTATGAACTGTTGATGAAGGTTCTCTACGAAGACAATCATCTTATCATTGTAAGTAAGTTGCCGGGCGAAATCGTGCATAGCGATAAGACCGGCGACACTTCTTTGGAAGAGATGGTGGCGCAATACCTGAAAGAAACCTACCAAAAGCCCGGCAACGTATTTGTGGGTGTGGTGCATCGGTTAGACAGACCGGTAGGTGGTTTGGTCGTCTTTGCCAAAACAAGCAAGGCTTTGGCACGCATGAACAAACTCTTCGCAGAGGGCAAAGTACACAAAACATACCGAGCCATTGTTCCCCAAACGGCAGATACCCAAAGGGAAGGAGAATGCATCGATTGGCTTTTACGCAACGCCAAGCAGAATAAAACCTATCGAGTGGCACCCAATACGCCCGATGCCAAACGGGCGCACCTAAAGTGGAGAGTGGTCGCCTCTGCCGAGCGGTATCAGCTCTTGGAGATCGAGTTACTCACAGGGCGGCATCATCAAATCCGAGCCCAGCTGGCCGGGATGAACAAACCCATCAAGGGAGACCTGAAATACGGTGCTCCACGTAGTAATCCCGATGGCAGCATTTCACTCTTGAGCCATTCGATACGCTTCGAACACCCCGTGAGCCATCAAGAAATCTATCTGGAAGCCCCGATCCCCAAAGACAAACTTTGGCAGTTGCTCATGGCTCGGGCGAATTAAAAAAAGACCTACTCTTATCGGAGAGGGCAGAAAACCGAAAGAGGAGCTTTATATAAGGATGGAAAAATATGGATGATTTGATCGTTACAACAACAGACCTTGACCGATCCTATGAAGTGATCGGTTTGGTAAATAGCTTTGCCACCATGGAATACTTCTCCTCCAATTCTTTGAATAAGTTGTGGAAGAAGTATAAGACTGAGCTACAACCGCTGTACAACCAAGGAGAGCATCTCAAGCAAGAGCCTTCGGAAAAAGCCCTTTTTGCCGAACAGATTTGCCGTAAAAGAGCCAATCTCTTCTCTGTGGCTTACCCCATATTGGTCATGGAATTACGACAAAAAGCAATTCAGATGGGAGCCGATGCCGTGATAGGAATGCATTTTGTCATTTCTCCGCTTGCTTCCATAGGGGGAGGTGCTTTTCTCATACACGGCACAGCAGTGCGCTTTATACACTAAAAGGTATTGCCCAAATGGAAAAATGCAGCAAGAGATTGGACAAATCAAAATAAAATAGTACTTTTGCAACCACAAAACGCTTCCTTAGCTCAGTCGGTTAGAGCATCTGACTGTTAATCAGGGGGTCCAAGGTTCAAGTCCTTGAGGGAGCGCGTTTTCACATCATCTATGTAGGGAGCTGCTATTTTCATCAAATGGCAGTTCTCTTTTTTTCTACTCCAGAGTGTCGTGAAAGGACCTCTTCAACAAATTATAGTTCACCAATACTATTGGTGAGTGAAATTGCCCATGCCCTTATCCGTATTTCACTGCAATTCTCCAACAAAGCGTCTGCGGCGATAAGCCAAAAAGTATTCTTGCGCTCCGCAAAACAAGGGAAAAATCCACTGAGTGCAATTAGCATATCACAGCAAACTTCAAATAAGAAATAAGGAGATAACATAAAAATACCCTCTATCAAACACTGTCTGATAGAGGGTATCTTCTTCTGAGCCTCTTGTCGGATTCGAACCAACGACCCCGAGATTACAAATCACGTGCTCTGGCCAACTGAGCTAAAGAGGCATATAGGTGAGCAACCTACATCGCACCGCTACGACCTACTACCCTTGCTGCGATCAAGCCCTGGGGGATTCACAGGGAGCTGGTCGTGTAGGACTCACCCGAGTGCAAAAGTACTACTTTTTTTGATATCTGCAATATACTTCTTCCAAAAACGAACTTCTTTTCTATTGATTAACGAATAATTCCATTGGCTACAAACACTTTATGCAATGCATTGATTGCAAAATCCAATTGTTCTTTTGTGTGCGTAGCCATCAAACTAAAGCGAATAAGCGTATCTTCGGGGGGAACTGCCGGAGAAACTACGGGATTTACAAAAACGCCTTCTTGGAATAAATCTCTCGTGATACAAAAAGTAGCTTCGTTGTTCCGTATAAAGAGAGGAATAATGGGAGTGGAAGTATTCCCTATTTCAAAACCTAAAGTGCGGAAACGATCCAATGCATAGTGAGTAAGATCCCAAAGACGTTCAAAACGATCCGGCTCCGAAAGCATAATATCCAATGCTGCACCGGCTGCCGCAGTAGATGCCGGAGTACAGCTCGCACTGAATATATAACTTCTTGCATGGTGGCGCAAATAATTTATAAGGACTTTGTCGCCTGCCACGAAACCACCCAATGAAGCAAAAGACTTGCTGAAGGTACCCATAATTAAGTCCACATCCTTACTTAGCCCATAGTGATGACAGACACCTCGCCCGCAATCACCCAAAACACCTATCCCATGAGCTTCATCGACCATTAGCGTGGCATTGTACTTTTTGGCTAAACGTACAATTTCGGGAAGGTTGCACACATCCCCTTCCATTGAAAAGACTCCGTCCACGACAATAAGAATTACCTTTCCGGGTGTACATTGCTTCAAACGACGCTCCAAAGAAGCCATATCGTTGTGCTTATACTTCAGCTTGGTACTATATGTCAAACGCATGCCCTCAATAATGGAAGCATGATTCAACTCATCCCAAATAATATAGTCCTCTCGCCCTGTAAGAATGGAAACGACTCCCAAGTTTACCTGAAAGCCCGTAGAGAAAATGATGGCATCATCTTTTCCCACAAACTCTGCCAATCTTTTTTCCAAAGCAACGTGTGTGTCCAACGTTCCGTTCAGGAAGCGACTTCCTGCGCAACCGGTACCGTATTTCTCTGTGGCATCGATAGCCGCTTGTTTCAGTTTAGGATGGTTCGTCAGTCCTAAATAGGAGTTGGAGCCAAACATCAATACCTTGCGACCGTCTATAATGACTTCCGTGTCTTGTTCGGATTCAATCTTACGAAAATAAGGATATATCCCCATGGCTTGAGCTTCCTGTGGAGCAGTGTAACTCGCCAATTTTTCTTGGAGTATTTTCATATTACTATTATCACTCATGTAAGAAGTTTCTCTTTATATATACTGCTCGGTCAATGTTGGGGCGAAGAAGACTTGAGATATTGCTTCTGAATGGCAGCCAAAGCATGCTTGGCGGCAATTTGCTCCGAAGCCTTTTTTGTGGAACTCTTCCCCTCCCCTAAATCAACTCCGCCAACGGATACTCTCGAAACAAAAATACTGCGAGGTCCGGGTTGGTGATGCACAAGACGAAAATCTATTTCAATTTTCTCCTTAAGTCCCCACTCCAGCAGTCGATTTTTGAAATTTATGCCCAAGTCAGGATTTTCTTGATTGATTTCTTCAAATATAGAAATCATCTTTTGTCGAACAAACTTCTCTGCCTGCTCGAACCCTTTATCCAAAAAGATAGCTCCGACAATCGCCTCCAAAGCATTGCCCAAAGCATCCTTTGCCAAAGGGTTATTTCTGTTTTTGATAAGGACCTTATCTATCCCTATCCGTTTTGCTATGGTATCTCCTATTTCTCGAGACACGATGCGCGCTTTTTTTTCGGACATCGGTCCCACAAGGCTATCTGGGTAAGTTAAATAGAGATACTTTGAAACAATAGCTCCAATGACGCTATCTCCCAAGAACTCCAAACGATCATTATCTTTCTGATCAACGTGCCGCTGTGCTCCTGTTGGATGACAGGAAGGGTCTATAAGCGCCAATCGATAGTATTCCTTATTGCGAATACTAAAATCTAAAATACTCTCCAATACAACCCAATTTGGCTCGTTCTTCTTTTTCCGAAACCGACTAAAAGTATTTACCGAGAAAAAGTTCAAAACTGTCGCCCAGTTCATAGACTTACTTATTGTATGCAGAAAGATTATCGTTTCACAAAGAGCAAGGGACACTCCTTTGTTTTCCGTTTGAGATTTTCAGAAAGTGTCCCTTACTTTTTCAGCAATTATTATATCGCATTAAAACCGAGTCAAAATACTGTTATTGGTATTTTTTGAAGAGGACGGAAGCATTATGACCGCCAAAACCAAAGGTGTTGGATATAGCCACACGCACCTCTCTCTTACAAGGCTTGTTATACGTATAATTCAATGATGGATCCACTTCGGGGTCGTCATCATCTTCTGAGTGGTTAATCGTAGGAGGAATTATATTCTCTGCAATGGACTTTACCGCCACAAATGACTCCAAAGCCCCGGCAGCTCCCAACAAATGTCCCGTCATTGACTTCGTAGAACTGATATTCAGACGAGTGGCGTGCTCTCCGAAGACTGCCTTGATAGCCTTAACCTCGCTAATATCTCCTACGGGAGTACTCGTTCCGTGAACATTGATATAGTCTACATCCTCAGGGCACATACCGGCATCTTCAAGCACTCGCTTCATTACAAGCTGAGCACCCAAACCTTCGGGATGGCTTGCCGTTAGATGGTAAGCATCGGCAGAAAGACCAAAACCTCCAAACTCGGCATATATCTTTGCTCCACGAGCGAGCGCATGCTCCAACTCTTCCAATATAAGCACACAACTACCCTCTCCCAACACAAAGCCATCACGACTTTTACTGAAAGGACGGCTTGCCGTCTGAGGACTATCGTTGCGTGTAGAAAGAGCATTCATTGCCGTAAAACCACCGATACCCGCTGCCGTAACCGATGCCTCACTACCACCTGCCAACATCATATCTGCCTTGCCCAAACGGATCATAATGGCAGCGTCGATAACGGCATTGGTCGAAGAGGCGCAAGCTGAAGCCACGGAATAGTTCGGTCCATTGAATCCATACTGAATGGAAACAAGCCCTGCGGCAATATCAGAGATCATTTTAGGGATAAAGAACGGATTGAAGCGCGGACCATTCTCCGGAGAGTACTGCATTACTTCCTCTTCAAAAGTGGTCAGCCCTCCGATACCGGACGAAATGATAACTCCAACCCTTTCTTTATTGATCTTTTCAAGATCCACCGCCGCATCTTCAAGAGCTTGCTTGGCTGTAACCAAAGCAAACTGAGTGTAGCGGTCATAACGACGAGCCTCCTTACGATCGAAGTGATCCGTTGGAACAAAATTTTTCACCTCGCATGCGAAGGTAGTTTTGAACTTCGATGCATCAAAGAGGGTAATGGGGGCTGCCCCGCTTTTGCCCTCCAAGAGGTTATTCCAAGTCTCACCGGCACTATCACCCAATGGGGTCAATGCGCCAAGACCGGTAACTACGACTCTCTTGAATTCCATATTATTTATGGCTTTCGATATACTTAACTGCGTCGCCTACTGTTTGGATCTTTTGAGCATCTTCATCGGGAATTTTCATATCAAATTCTTGCTCAAAGCCCATCATAAGCTCTACTGTATCGAGCGAATCTGCACCCAAATCTGTGGTGAAGTTTGCCTCCATGGTTACTTCACTTGCTTCAACGCCCAGCTTATCAACGATAAGTTCTACTACTTTTTCTTGAATTTCGTTCATTGTCTTACTCTGTTTAGAGGGTTTATAAATTGTTTTTACTCACTCAAATTCATTCATCGGCACTCTCATTGTGTAACAACAAGAGTAGCCTGTGATAGTATCTTTCATACTATCTTTGTTGCAAAGAAAGGCATTTTTTGCCGAACTTGTAGCAAACCAAGGGGCAAAAATACAACTTTCTTGCACAATCCATATATATGTGTGCGAAGGAAAATAACAGTAAAGTATGAGAAGAATAGCGATTTTTGCCAGTGGAAGTGGCTCCAATGCCGAAAATTTAATCACTCGATTGGGCGAAAAAGAGGGCTGCTCATTCCCCATAATTATATGCGACAATCGAAATGCCGGTATTTGGAGCAGAGCAGAAAGACTGCAAACAGAGTGTCAATACTTCTCACGTATTGAATTGGCAGAAGGGACGCATATCTGCAATTTGCTTGAAGAAAAAGGAATAGATTTGATCGTCTTAGCCGGTTTTTTAGGAAAGATATCAGGTCCCCTCTTAGAAAAATACAGCGGACGGATCATAAATATACACCCCGCTCTACTGCCCCGTTTCGGAGGGAAAGGTATGTATGGACACCATGTGCATGAAGCCGTATTGGCTCAGAAAGAATCATTTTCCGGCATAACCATACACTTCGTAGATGCCGAATATGACCACGGCAGCACCATTTGTCAAGTCACCTGCCCCGTCTTTCCGGGAAAAGACACTCCCGACACGCTGGCTGAACGCATCCATCGTTTGGAACATCACTACTTCCCCATTGTCGTACAAGACTTGGTAGAGCGCATGGAAACGGACTCTCAACAACAACCGTAAGTATAAATCCTCCCTCCACCAAGCCCTATGACTCGTCAGGAACGCTTCGCTCATGTGATCGAGTACTTCGAGGAGAATATGCCCATCGCAGAGACGGAGCTGGAGTATGCCTCCCCTTTTCAGCTCCTCGTGGCTGTAATCTTGTCCGCTCAATGTACTGACAAGAGGGTCAATATGGTTACCCCTCTGCTTTTTGAGCATTATCCCGATGCAGAGGCACTCGCCCAAGCCGAAGTGGAAAGCATTTACGACCTCATCAAAAGCATCAGCTATCCCAACAATAAAGCCAAACACTTGTCCGCCATGGCTAAAATGCTCTGCACGGATTTCAACGGGATAGTGCCTGCACAGCGAGATGAGTTGATGAAACTCCCCGGCGTGGGGCGAAAAACGGCAAATGTTATCGCATCCGTTGTCTTCGATCAGCCTGCCATGGCGGTAGATACGCACGTTTTCCGCCTATCCAATCGCATTGGACTGACCATCAACTCTCGCACTCCTCGGCAGACAGAGGAAGTTTTGGTACGATACATCCCCGAGCATTTGATCGCCAAGGCGCACCACTGGCTCATTCTGCACGGACGCTACGTATGCGTTGCTCGAAAGCCCAAATGCGATGAATGCGGACTGACGCCCTACTGTCGCTATTACTCTTCTCGCAGAAGAAAAGAACAATAATCTCTATCGAAATCCTCTTTCAATCTCATCGGTTACTTAAATCATGACGAAAAAAATCTGCCGAGCAAGCAAATTGAGTTTGCTTCTTCTCTCCGTCGTATTTGCCTCTTTTTCGGCATGGGGGCAGCAAAACGTGGGGATACGCTTTTTCGGGCTGAGCATACATCCCCATGGAGAGAAAGCCAATGCCGCCATCATGCCTCTTAAATTGGACAAAGATGCCTATTTCGTCCAAAACTTGGGAGGTATACTCTCCTATGAAACCTCTATTTACAAAGGTGTTTTTCTTGCAAAAGGAGCCATCGGACTCTACTCCGATTGCGCTGCTCGATTTGCCGGATTTTTCCACATCGGACTCCGAGGACGGATATTCCAAACCTCAAAGCACAGTTTATATGGCGGTATCGGTCCCACGCTTATATTCCGCAGAAATTGGTTGCAAATAGAGGAATATAAGGATCAAAAGTTGTTTAAGGGGAACAAAGAGAACATATTTCAATATCTGTTTCTTTGGTATGGGGGCGAATTTGAATATCGATACAAAATCGCCCCACAGCTCGACGGTGTTGTTAGTTTCATCCCCGGTTATCCCGACCTGATGAGCCTTTCTATCGGGCTGAATTACAACTTCTAACAAGAGATAACGTACACCGTTTCAATTTTATAGGGATCAAACGCTCATTTCAATGCATACAAACGCCCATTTGTATGCATTCATTTTTGTGTTTGAATGCATACAAAAAAAACTCACGCTCCTACCGCTCTTTCAAAAGGAGGGAAGGCATGAAATAAGCATGTTCAGGGCACGGGAGTTATTGTTAATTCAAAAAGAACTATTATCTTTGCAGCGGTCAAAAATCCAACAGAGGATCTTGGAAGTGTGGGTGAGTGGCTGAAACCAACAGTTTGCTAAACTGTCGTACGGGTAACCGTACCGGGGGTTCGAATCCCCCCGCTTCCGCTGGAGTGATTTTGACATAAGGCTTTTTGGGAAAACTCCGAGAAAGCAAAAATGAGAGCCACGACTTTTTCCAAAGTTATGACTCTTTTTTTATTGCCTTACGCTTCCCTCAGCCTGAATACCATTGATTGAAAAACAATTAACTAATAAAATCAATCCTATGCAAAACATCATCATCGTTTTTGTTGCTTTCTTTGCCCTTCGGCTGGTTTCCCTATCCTATTCCATCCGTAACGAAAAACGTCTCTTGAAAATGGGAGCCGTACAACATGGCAAACTCAACTCTTTACTATTAACGTTGGCACACATTGCCTACTATTTTTCGGCACTTTACGAAGCATATAGCTCGCAAACACAGTTCAATATCCTATCCTGCGCAGGAGTGGCTGTGATGGCATTTGCCTATGCCATGCTATTCTATGTAATCTATAAACTGAAAGATATTTGGACCGTAAAGCTCTACATCGTGCCCAACCAACGCATCGAAAAGAGTTTTCTGTTCAGAACAGTGCGGCACCCCAACTATTATTTGAATATCCTGCCCGAACTGATCGGTGTTGCTCTACTCTGCAATGCATGGATCACGCTTTGCGTAGGCTTCCCTCTGTATCTTCTCCTACTCATCGTGCGCATTCGACAAGAAGAGAGAGCCATGAAAGAATTGTGGAATAGTGCATCGGACAACTAATCCTCCAAGTTCCCTGAAACAGAATAAAAGCGGTAGGCAATCCATGTCCACCGCTTTTTTTGAATACTTACCGAGTGTCTCCGAATAGCAATTTTAAGCTATGCAGATCGAAGCCTCGTTTTTCGGAGTTCTTCGTGGTTCATTCGGAGGGTGTTGCAACGTTTGCCATTCCCGTACAAATAGATTGTTACGCCGAATGGGGAAAGTTGAAACAAGCCGCAACTTTCTGCCCACACAGGTATATTGACAAGGCTTTATTTCTTGTGTGCCCAAGTACTCTTCAATAAACTTTTATCGTGTATGGGCGGATGGCATTGATACGAATGACATAGACACTCTCGGGAAAGTCGGAATAGTTCAACACGCTGCCCTCAACGTATCTAAGACGCTGCCCCGTAAGGCTGAATAATTCAATACTCTTCGCCTCGGGAGCAATCAGCATGCGTCTATCCGTATCTATCCGATAATTAGGTGCATCTGAATAGTTTTCGGACGAAATCGTATCGAGAGAGACGGTCTGCAAAAGAGTTTTCAAACCGAGCCAAGCATTCAATTTGCCCTTTCCATAAGCTGCTTTGGGCATTGCCTCTGTAAACGAGTCAAGTTGAGAGGTTGTCAAAAGTTGGCGCACTTCCGACACGGTAAGATCATTTTTCACTTGCAACCATAATGCCAAAGTGCCCGCAACCACAGGCGTTGCCATGGATGTCCCATTGGCAATTCCCCAATAATAAGTCTTTCCATCCTCTTTCAGAGAATGCGTTTTCATCTCATTGGGAACAGAAAAACCTGCAGCAAATGAATTGAGTGATGAGATCACAGATGCTCCCGGAGCCAAAACTTCCGGGCGTAAACGTCCATCAAAAGTAGGTCCCTGACCGGACATGGGGTATAGATCTCCTACCACCCAAGCATTCTCTTTATCCGTACCGGCTATCGTTTTATAGCTACGACGACTGACGTAAGCCCCCACCGCAATGGGCTCATATCCCGTGGCAGAGGAAGCAATGGACGACTCAAACGAACCATCTGTATAACCTTCCTTCCCATTGGCTGCAAAAGTTCCATAATCACAGTTGAGCATCACGAGACCACCATTGCCATTGATCTCCACTTCCCACACCTCATTGGATTCTTGGGAATATATCATATTGAGCGATAAAGAAGGACGACCCGTCTTCTTACTTTTTGCAGAAGAAACAGCAATGGATGCGCGGTCCGCATCTTTCGTTCCAAAGTTACCAAAACTCTTAGTCCATTCGGTTTCCGTACTGAAGGCTTCTGAAAACAATTCTTCTCCGGTATCAACGTTGCGCAAAGTCAATTTAAGAGAACAATTGGTATCTACCTCTCCCATGAGAAAGAGGTTGTCTCTTCCGTAGGATGGTACATTCCAATGGCTTTTAAGCGTTTCTTTTGTTTTCAGTGTTGCGGCACGATGCCCCTCATTACCCGCAGCAATGGCAAGCAAAGCTCCCTTCTTATCTTTCAAAAGGGCATCAATCATGGCAGGCATATGTCCGGAACCATCCTTAAAGCCGAGCACCACACCGAAACTTATGTTTATCACAAGTGGTTGCCTGCGCTGCTCGGCATATTTCAACAGAAAATCCACCCCATCCACAACCCCTTGCTCGGTTTTATTGGTAGAAACGAATACTATATCGCTCTCCGGTGCAATACCTCGAAATTGACGCAACCCTCCACTGCCTGCAGCAATACCGGCAACATGAGTACCATGCGTATCGGGGGAAAGATCTCGCTTGTTGGCTACTATTTCTTCGGACGAAGTGTACACTTGCCCGTAACCATAAGTATTATTCGATGAAGCGAATGGCTTTAACTGATCCCATACGGCAACAATACGCGTAACCCCATTCGCATCCTTAAAAGCGGGATGAGTGTAGTCAAACCCCGTATCTATCACGCCGACAATAATCCCTCGACCCGTATAGGAAGTCGGAAGATTTAAGCCATTGTGTATCTCATCCACGTGAGTAAATAGGCGTACGGAGTCGATCATCGGACGCAGCTCTTGCCCCACCTCTACACGAAGTACATCTTTGTCCTTTACCAATAATTCGAGCATTGGAACGGGGAGAAGTGCCGTATATACATTTGCCGCTTGCGTGTTAAAATGGATGTGATAATTGCTCTTTAAGCGTTCGAGATCCGCCTCATCGCTCAATTCGACAAACAGATTTATTTGTTTATCGGAGCAGTCTCGTTGTGCAACTATGGTATTTGCCGATAATTTTGGCGAATGCGACCTTACATTTTGTGCCACAAAGGGCAAGGACATTGCCATTCCGAACAAAAAGGCTACAATTCTTTTTCTCATTCTCTCCTCCTATCTTTTTCAAGCAAACAGAGCCATGCCGCAAACAAAATCGTCTACAACACAGCTC
Organism: Porphyromonas sp.; assembly: GCA_041848345.1. Classification (GTDB taxonomy): domain Bacteria; phylum Bacteroidota; class Bacteroidia; order Bacteroidales; family Porphyromonadaceae; genus Porphyromonas. Next base: position 20,616 of record JBGZIN010000091.1, on the reverse strand, counting down.
TGTTACAGCAATTATTTGAAACGATTACTGCACCAAAATCTTGGACACAATCGCCCCATCTTTCACCACATATACACCGGCTGAAGGCAACAATATGCTCACTCCTTGACCTATGAGAGCTCCGTTCAAATTGTACACAGCAACCGAACGAGTAGTCTCGAGGGAAAGTCCATGTATCGTAAACTCCACTTTATCGGTAGTAACCTCATCCGAAATACCCGACGTTCCCCCTACATATTGAGCAATCCAAGCTAAAAGAGGGAAGCCGTTGTTTATATTTTGGGCATCAAGCACAAAGGGAGCAGGATTTATGTCGCCATTGAGCAGTTGCACAAATTCCTCGGTCTTCATTTCATCTACAGTCTTTCCCGTTGCATTGGGATCGTCCACATTGCTCTTATCCGTGGCATAATAATTATTCTCCATTTGGGAATTACCATCCTTACTCGCCACCACAGCATGAGGACTCGCCACCCATTGATTGGCACCTCCGCTCACATGACCAACGTTATAAGAACCACCGACAAAGCTCTCCTCAAATGTAGTTCCTACGATACCGCCACCCCCATATTGAGTGGATAGAACCGTACCGATATTCACACAAGAAGAAACTCTTGCCGTGCCTGCCGTGGAACCAACAACACCACCTACTTCAAGGGTTCCCGTTATGGAAGCGGCATTCATCGAAGTTTTAACGCTGGCAGCTCCCTGGGCTACTGCCACTACACCACCCGTATTTATCGTTCCATTTACTTTTCCTTGGCTGAGGCAATTTTCCACAACTCCCCCATTCATCCAAGCCACTATACCGGCAGTGATCTCATAGCCCACCACTTCGCTATCTTTACCCAACACGAGATTATGGATATGTGCCGGCGCATCAATGGCTGCAAACAAGGCAGTCCCGGGTATTTCTGCCCTATCTTTCAACTGAATTTTTATATTGCTGATAACTTTATTGTTGCCGTTCAATGTGCCCTTAAACATCAAAGATGAATTTACGGTTTCATTCTTGTCCGGGTCAAAAACTTCATCGTACAATCCTATCGGATAAAACACTTTACCCTCGGAAGCACCCATATTAAGCTCATTAGCTATCAAAAAGAACTTACCCTCAAAAGTTTGCTTGTTAGCTCCGACCTGTTCGCTCAAAAAAGCCAAATGTGCAGGAGTTTCTATCAAGTAGGGGTTGTCTTTTGTTCCATCTCCCTTAGTCCATGTAGCGGCAGTTCCATCCCACATCTGAGCAAATGTTATGAACGGTATAACTACTACCAAAATAAACGTAAAAAATCTCTTCATAAAATTCATTGGATTTAATGGGTAATACTCTATTTATTGGGGATTATCTCTCTATCATACACAGTTATTGGAAAGCCACTTTTTATCAATGCATTCAGTCCCATACGTAGCAATTTTTCCTCAACTTCACAACTCTGTTTGCAAAAAGACATTGATAGCATCCCTTCTCGCAATCTGCATTTTTGTAATATAGGATACCCCCTGACACAAAAATAACAATTTGTTCATTTCTCGCAAGAGAGATAGGTAAACAATCTATCATTAAAAATTTTCTTCTTTAGTTATATCCGCCGATATAGCCTTTCAAAACCTTTTGCATACGCATTTCAATCAAATTGCCCTATCCTCTGAAAAAGAAGAAAGTTTGTATGCATTCAAACTTAAAAATGAATGCATTCAAACTCCGAAATCAACGCATCCAAATAAAAAATTGGATGCATTCAAAAAGTAACAGAAATAGAGAGAGATAGAGAAAGAAAGGTATTGAATGGCTTATAGGTGGCATTGTCTATCACAAACCATGCATAACATAATGAAAAAGAAGAGAGGTTGTACTCGCTTGACACGGGTACAACCTCTCTGAAAACTATGAAAGAGATTTGTTACTTCCAGTTACGGTTCTCATTCAAATTAGAGTTATTTTCCAAGTCGCGTGTCGGGAACTCCCAAATGAACATTTGCTCTGTGGCGGGATCTTTTTCTAAAAGACGACCTTCAACATGCACTGCAAATTCTTCTCCGAAAGCAGTCTTAATTCTGTCCATTTCGGGTTGTTGTTCGCTACGCTTGAGCATCATGCCCCAACGGAGCAAGTCATTCAAACGCCAACCTTCTGCCACCAATTCGCGTACGCGCTCATCACGAACCAAAGCGAATACTTGATCTCTTGTGGCATAGTCGTCATCCGAAGTCGTCAAACCACGAGCTGCACGAAGTGTGCGGAGAGCTGTACGAGCATCGGCAGTACGATTCAAATTCACCAAAGCCTCAGCCTTGATCAAATATGCTTCACCCACATTGAACAAGTGTACACCAAATTTATCTTCGCGCACATTCTTATCTTGGTTCAAAGAAGGATTGCCTTCAAACTTCGTTACAGAACGGAAGTTCAATCCCCAATCTTCTCTATAGAAAGGACGAATGCCTGTATAAACATCCTTACGAATGTCGCTATCTTCATACAAATCGCAAACCCACTTCTCGAGTACGAGAGACGGAGTAATGAAGTGCATACGTATTTGTTCCGTATCGGTCGGTTCCTTATAAGCCATGTTCGTACCACCTGCATACAAGAAGCTGGTTACAGCTCCAAACTGGGGTGTTGCATAGAGACGAACCATGATTTCACCGCTATCTTCCGTAGTCCAAATACGGCTCAACGCTGTAACGTCATCAGTTTTATTACCCGTCATTTGTGTCAAAGTATAGTTGTTGATGAAAGCGTCTACCGAATTGAGAGCGCCCTCCCAGTCTTGCTTAAAGAGACACACACGAGCTTTTACTGCATGGGCATAATCACGTGTAATGTATATTGCAGGCTTCACATCCTTATTGGCATCGGCAGGAATAGCAGCAATAGCTTCATCCAAGTCCTTAATTGCCTGAGCATACACTTCCGCACGAGAAGACTTGGGCTCAGAAGCACGAGCAATAGGATCGTAGCTCAAAATTTGAACAATACCTGAATATTGGTTCTCATCCGTTGTACCATCCCAAGGTTTGGAGAAACGGATCACCAAACGCCAGTGTGCCAAAGCACGCATTACCTTAGCTTCACCAATATATTGTTGAACCAAAGCACGCTCTTCCGCAGTAAGCGTATATTCACTGCTATCCAACAGCTCCTGAGCACGCCACAAGAAATAGTTGGCTTGCATGAGCACACTGTAGTAAGCTCCATAATAAGCATTGATTCTTTCGTGATCGACAACTGACTGACGACGCCAATTGTATAACCCATTCAAAGAGTTATTGTCCAAGAAAGTGAGGTGATAAAGGTCGCTCTGAATATCCGCAGCATTCAAATTGTTCGGAGCCTCTGTACTTCTCAAAAGACCATAGAGAGCATCTCTGTTTTGCTGCACCATTACCACATTCTTGAAAGGTCCTTGCTCGGGAGACCCTTTAGGCTTACGAGTTACATCGCAAGATACAAATGTAGCAGCCAAAAGAATGATGGCTGATAGTAAATATGCTATTTTTTTCATTTGCTAATTCTTCTAATTAAAAGTTAGAACATCAACTGAAGACCTCCGACAAACTGACGTGTGTTGGGGAAAGAGTTCAAAGAAACTCCACCGCTGGCTTCAGGATCGAAACCTGTGTAGCTCTTATCAACAAAAGTCAAGAGGTTACGAGAAGAAACATAAACTTTCACACCTGAAATGATCTTTTGGCTTCCCAAAAGGGCTTTGGGGAAGGTGTAAGCAAGCTGAATATTCTTCAAACGGAGGTAAGATGTATTTTCCAACAAGCGAGTATCTCCAACCATATCTTCTCCAAATTTGGGAGCTGTACCTGTTGTGTTCTCCTCCGTCCATTCATCCAAAAGTTTCTTAGAACGGTTCAAAGCACTAAAACCATACACGTTGTTTTCGAGGAAGAAACGGTCATTGTTGTATGTATAAGAGCCTACTGTATAGGTCCAGTCCATGTTGAATGAAAGTTGGTTCTTCCATGTTACACCCATAGAAACACCTCCTGTAACAGGTGCAGAAAGACGAGCGTAATCGATGTCTTGTCTCAAATCGCTGCTATACACTTCTGTCTTGTTACCATCTTTGTCATACCACATTTGCTTACCGGTGTTTTCGTTAATGCCGGCGAAAACGGGGAGGTGGTAAGTGATAGGCTTACCTACATTGTACTTAATAAGGTCTGTAACAACATAGCCTTCGGCATTGGTCTTATCGCTGAACAACTTATCAATGCGCTCATCATTATAGTTAAACGTTGCGCTAACATAAGCACTCCAGTCTTTCAAACGCAAGAAGTTGTAATACAAAGTAAGGTCGATACCTTGGTTGGTCATCGCACCAACGTTTTGCCAGCGAGCTGCATACCCCGTAGAATAAGGAAGCGGCACGTTCATAAGCATGTTGGTAGTCTTACGATTATAGTAAGCGAGGTCTACGGTAAATGTGTTGTCCCACATTCCATAATCAACACCAACGCTGAACATACCTTGACGTTCCCAAGCGAGGTCAGGGTTACCGATTGAAGTTACACCAAATGCCAATTCTTCTGTATAGTTGATAGTTCCCGTAAGCGCTTCAGATGCATACAAAGGAATTGAAGAGTTTCCTTGTGTACCATAGTTTGCTTTCAAACGAAGAGTGCTGATAAGCCCCTTGTCATCAACAAGACCTGAACGGAGGAAATCATACATTCCACCCACAGAGAAGAATGTTGCAGCTTGGTTATTCAAACCGAAACGAGAAGAACGGTCGTTACGAACGGTAACGTCGAACGCCATATAATCTTTGAACGTATAGTTCAAACGAGCAAAGAGAGAGAAGTAAGCATATGCCGATGTCGTTTGAGAAGGACGAACAAGGAATGAACCCAGCTGTCCATGACCCAAGAACATATAGTCACGGTTACGAAGACCACGAGCTGCGGCAGTGAAGCCCTCGCTGCGGTTGTCCACAAACTCTTGACCCAAAAGGGCTGTAAAGTCATGGTCTTCCTTCACTTTGAACTTGTACTCTGCCGTATTGGTCCATGTAAGCGTATTGCTATTGGCATAAGACTGACGATTGAAACCGAGACCATTTACATCGGGGCTGTCAGGATAAACCAAAGATTGTTCTCTCTCGAAAACCATATCCATACCGGCTTGCGTCTTCAAAGTCAAACCTTCCACGGGCTTCAACTGTGCATATCCGGAAGCATTCAAACGGTAGCTGTTTGTCGTAGCAAGACTGGTTTCGTTACGCACGATTGGGAGATAAAGAATAGCATCTCTCAAAACGGGGTAAGCCTTGTGGAGACGGATATTGCGAGCATATTCACTCAAATCATTACCATCGGCATCTTTAGCATAGGGGCTATAATAAGCGGGGATGGTAAGAGCACCGAAAGTACCACTGTTCACAAAAGGAGAGCCTTGGAAGCCGGTGGCTTCTTGACGAACAAAACCTCCTGAAACGTTCATTCCCACGCGAAGCCATTCTTTCACACGCGCATCAATGTTACTACGAAGGTTTACCTTTTGATAACGTGAAGTCTCTGCTGAAATACCTTCTTGAGAGAAATATCCTCCCGATACGTAGTAAGAAACATTGTCACTACCACCAGAGATAGACATATCTGTTTGGAACGTAGGAGCATTTTTACCCATGAATACTTTCAACCAGTCGTATTCGCGAAGTACATTACCTGTATAGTTTCCATCTGCATCCACCTCTCCGGCAAAAGCAGTTCCCTTAAATCCGCTCAAGAAAACAGAGCCGGGGATCTTTCCATCATTAGGACTTGTACGGTGCTTGATCTGATAGTTCAACAACTCTTGAGCAGACATGATGTGCTCAAAAGGACGGCGGCTGATCAAGCTGGAGATACCATACATAGTGCTCACTGAGATTTGACCATCTTGGTTGAGCTTACCACGCTTCGTGGTAATAACAATAACCCCGTTGGCAGCACGAGCACCATAAATAGATGTAGAAGAAGCATCTTTCAACACAGTTACAGACTCGAAGTCGCTGGGGTTCATCGCCATAACCACTCCGGCAGAAGTTTGTACACCATCTACGATATAAAGAGGTGCACCACCCGCTCCAAGAGAAGCATTACCGTGAATTTGTACAGAAGCTACTGCGTTAGGGTCTCCCGAACCTGTTTCAACTTGCATACCGGCAACTTGCCCTTGAAGACCGTCCATGACGTTTGCCACGGGCTTGTTTTCCAATTTCTCACCGGATACACGAGCCACAGAACCGGACACAGTACTCAACTTTTGTCCCGAACCGTAACCAACGACAACAACCACATCCAAGTCTTTGCTATCGCTCAAAACGATATTCATCACTGTTTCGATGTCATGCTCTTGCGCCTGCATTCCCACATAAGAAAATCTCAATTTCTTAGCGTTAGCGGGAACAGAGAGCTTGAACTTACCATCAAAATCAGTTGTAGTACCAATCGTAGGTTGCCCCACGACTACAACACTTGCGCCAATGAGAGGCTCGTTGTCTGTAGAAGACGTTACGGTACCTGTCACTGTCCTATTCTGGGCTACAGCCCATCCTAAACCCATCATGAGGGTTAGGAAGAATAGTGCCAATCTTTTCATAGACATTTCTTTTTTCCGTTTTACTAATTAGTTATCTGTTTCTATTTCTTCTTTCATCCATTTTGTCGTGCGCTTGATATCTTCCCAAGAGGGAAGCATTACCGAAAATCAGCCTCTGCCCACGACATATCAAGTCCCTTTCACAATACAATCTTCCTCTGTACAAGCACTTTCGCAAGCACACAACCTGTCTATAAGATCTGTTCCTTGAGAGAACATTTTACAATCCTTAAGCAAGTACTGACAGCAAATATACTAATTTATAAGTATCCTACAATAGAGAGACGCCTACTCCAATAGCGCAATCTCTACCATGCTCTGTCTCGGCATTGTATTCGCAAGAGAGGCTTTTATTGAGCAAAGGGGCTCTTGAGAAGAGAATGATTATTCCTTTACACGACCGATGTAGGAACCATCTCTTGTATCGACTTCTATCAACTCATCATTTTGGATAAACAAAGGCACACGTACCTCTGCACCTGTTTCGAGAGTGGCAGGCTTAAGAGCATTGGTCGCAGTATCTCCCTTAATCCCGGGTTCCGTATAAGTAACACGAAGCACCACATGAGGAGGCAACTCGCAGGTAAGTACCGTTTCGCTCTCTGCGTGCACCATAGCCTCTACCATATCTCCATCCTTGAGAAATTGTACTCCCTCGATGCTATCCCCGGGTATTGAAATTTGCTCAAAAGTTTCGGGGTGCATGAAGTTGTAACCCATCTCATCCTTGTAAAGGAATTGATAGGGACGACGCTCAATGCGCACTTCCTCTACTTTCACCCCACTGTTCCATGTTTTATCCAGCACACGACCTGTGGTTACGTTACGCAATTTGGTACGCACAAAAGCAGGTCCTTTACCGGGCTTTACATGCAAAAATTCAATAATAAAGAAGTACTGCCCATCAATATCGAGGCACATACCATTTCTAAAATCAGCAGTTGTTGCCATATATAAAGTATATAAATCTAATTTGTTCCAATACAGGACTCTCGTCCACAAAAGTAGGATTTTTCATTCAATCACTAAGCTCTACTCCGCTCCAATCGGCTCTTCAAGAGGAGATGCACTATCGCCCGCATCTTCACGGGGCTGTTCCTCCATGGGAGTCTGTTGCTCTTGTGTTCCATAAACTGCGGCAAGATAGAGAGCCAATTCTTTTTCATAAGGCAGTGCGACCGTAGAACCATAGCGACGTGCCAATAGAACGGCACTCTGTGCGGCGTTCAAAGCATTCTCAAAAGTTCCATCTTGGTATATATCTGCGAAAACATCTTGTGCCGTGCGATTGCCTCTATACAACTCCATTGCCCAGCGAAGGGTGCGCATATTGGACTCCAAAACACTCTTGGCTATCTCGTCTGCTCTCTGTGTAAGCTGCGCATCATAACAAGCAATCGCCAAGGGCAGGTCGGCTCTTGTATAAGGGATGGCTTGGGGGTTGATTTCCTTAAAACACTTCTCCAGGACTTCACGAGCACGTTGTGTATCTCCCCTTTGCAACAATGCTTGTGCCAAGTTCGGGAAGAGCACCCCTCGGTAGTAGTAACGAATAGTCCCTTTAATATAATCATCGTAGTAGATATTGGGATCGGACGCTCCAAACCAACGATATTTATTCATCACCAAATCATACTCTCGCTCCACATTTACTTCGTGAGACGTACCCTTCAGAACCAATGGATTAACTCGGTAAACAACTCCGTGAGAAGAGAGATAGTCGGGGAAATTGGCAAAAACATCATCTATCGGAGTTGTCTTTGCCCAATGGATCGGACGCTCCCAATTGTTTGATTGCAACAAATCCAAAAGCGTCATTTTATCACGCATCACCACCCTTGTTCCCTGCAAGGATATGTACATTTCGGGAGGTATGGACATCCCTTTCAGATGAGGAAAGGCTTTCAATACTCGGAGCGAATCCAACGGGATGGAGAGTTGATTGGTGGGCAAAACTGCCGTTCCATAGGAAGGAATAGGCGTTGTCAATCGTTGCAAAGCGGCACTTGCCTGCATCACCCCACCCTCTTGCACAAAGGCAAACGGATTGGGGTAATAAAAATTCGGTGTCATGTACTGCAAAGGCATTGCATCTGCCTGATGCGACTGCGTGCGCAACTGATCTATGTACCACTCTCCCGAGAGATAGCTCAAATTGGCAGTCAATACATCGGTGCGTACACCTTCCACCTCTTGCGCATACCACAATGGGAAAGTATCATTATCTCCAAAACAGAAAAGGATGGCATTCGGCTCGCAACTGTTCAAGAAATTGTATCCCAAGTCTGCTGCCACGGTACGCCCCGAACGATCATGATCATCCCAGTTCTGCATTGCCATCTGCAAAGGCACCAAAAGAGCCACCGGCAAAACAATAGCGGCAGCAGGCAGTGCAGCAATCTTCAACTTCTGCAACAAAGAATAAAGCCCGGCTATCCCGAAACCAATCCAAATGGCAAAGGCATAGAAAGAGCCGGCATAGGCATAATCTCGCTCCCTCGGCTGCCCCGTTGTCTGGTTGATGTACAAAATGATGGCTATCCCGGTCATAAAGAAGAAAAAGAAAGTCACCCAAAAACTTTGAGCCCCTCGATCGCCACGCATCAACTGAAAGGCAATACCCAATAGCCCCAACAGAAGAGGAAGCAGATAGTAAACATTGTGCGCCTTATTGTCGGTGATGAAGTCCGGCAATTGCTCCGCATCTCCGATGATCAGCTTATCCACAAAGGGAATGCCGGTTGCGACACCGCCGTTGATGCGCCCTCCATGACCTTGAATATCGTTCAAACGTCCCACAAAATTCCAGGCAAAATAGCGCCAATACATATACCCCAATTGATAAGAAAAGAAGTAGCGTAAATTCTCTCCGAATGTCGGTTGAGACATATCGTCATAGTCTCTATTCATCCAGATGTTATAACCATACACATGAGCGGGTTGTGAGGAATGTACTCGTGGGAAAAGCATCGTTTTGTCATAAACCGCCTTTTCCTCGTTGTAGAGCTTCACATATTGATCCGGCTCTTCAGGACTGTTTTTGGGAGCCGGACTCCAAACATCCTCTCCCTCCTCTCGACCGATCATTTTAGAGGCAAAGCTGGGTCCCGTAAGGTGGGGTATGGTACCATATTGCTCGCGATTAAGATAGCGTTTGAGCTCCAATGCCGTATTGGGCATATCTTGATTCATGGGCGTGCCTGCCGCAGAACGAACCAAAATAACGCCATAGGAAGAGAAGCCTATCAGTATTGCCAATAATGACATTTGCAAGGTGAAAAGTGAAGAGAGGGTTATGCGTTTCAGAGCAAAAACGAAATAAGCGAGCCCCGAAAGCAAAACAAGCCAGACAAAAAAGCTGCTTGACATGAAAGGAATGCCCATCATCGCTGCTGTCAAAAAGAACGACAAACGATAACGAAAAGCACTTTGCCCGCGTGTAAACTCCACCACAGACCATACAAATAGTAGTAGAAGAAGCAATAAATAGATCAAAAAGCCTGTATTGAACGAAAACCCTAAAGTATTAACAGCAAACATATCAATGGCTGCACCCACCTTAGGCACCCCTTGTACAATACCAAACATCATAACGGCAATCATGCCAAAAGAGATCAAGAGAGCTACAAAAGCGCCTTTCACAGAGGGCTTTTTCCATCTTCTATAATAGTAAATCAGAGCCATGGCAGGTATGCAAAGCAAGTTCAGAAGATGCACTCCCACACTCAACCCCAAGAAGTAGGCTATAAGTATCAGCCAGCGATCCGACCCCGGAGCATCGGAATGATCTTCCCACTCCAACATCAGCCAAAACACAAGAGCCGTGAAGAAAGAACTAAAGGCATACACCTCCGCCTCCACGGCACTGTACCAAAAAGAGTCTGTAAAGGTAAAAAGAAGTGCTCCACCCATTCCCGAAGCCAATATGGCAATAGCTTGCCCCCAAGAAAGGATTGCCTCCTGCCCGTTCTGCATATGCCCGCTACGTACTCCCGGAGCAAGCAAGCGACGCACCATGTGGGTAATGGTCCAAAAAAGGAACAAAATCGTGAAAGCACTGAGCAAAGCACTCGTAGCATTACAATAAAAAGCTACTTTGGTAGGATCGGAGGTCAAATGAGACACCACATTATAGACCAACATAAAGAAAGGTGCACCGGGCGGATGCCCTACCTCCAATTTATTGGCAGAAAGAATAAACTCTGCGCAATCCCAAATGCTGGCAGAGGGACCTATGGTCATCAGGTAAGTTATTGCGGCAACCAAAAATACCAGCCAGCCAACAACTCTATTTATTCTACTAAAAACTTTCCATTCCATGGGCAAGACGTGTCTACTCCTATGTATATAATCAATAAGCAAAAGGCATCTCAGGAAAAAGAGTAGCCAAAGCCGTCCGCAAAAATAAGAAAACTAAAAGGAAGAGATGGAAACAGAGCTAAAAAATATCGCAAAAGGAGAGGTACACTACTTAAAAACCCTCTTGCATCCTCAAACGGATACAAGAGGGTTTTTCATCACAAATAGTATTTACAATCGGGTTTATTCAAAGTTGTATGAGCGTACAAATTCCGTTGCATCTTGTATTTGTTTATACATCACCACATCTTCCTCCACACGAGGCACCACGCTACGAAAAGCAGTCATAAGAGTCTCCATGGACGGAGAACTTTTTGCGGGACGACGGAACTCCAACGCTTGAGCCGCATTCATCAACTCAATGGCAAAAATATGCTCCAGATTATCAATAATCGGGAGAAGTTTTGTTGCAGCATTTGCCCCCATAGAAACATGATCTTCTTGCCCATTACTGGAGACAATACTATCCGAAGAAGCGGCATAGCAATACATCTTGTTCTTGCTCACCATGGCAGCAGCGGCATATTGAGGGATCATGAAACCGGAATTCAAGCCCGGATTGGCAACAAGAAACTCGGGTAAGTCGCGCAAGCCTAAAATCAACTGAGCCACACGACGCTCGGAGATATTGCCCAACTCTGCCAATGCAATGGCTAAAAAGTCATACACAATGGCCAAGGGTTGTCCATGAAAATTACCTCCGGAAACCACGCAATCCTCGTCAGGGAAGACTGTTGGGTTGTCTGTTACGGAGTTTATCTCTGTAACCACCACACTCGCAACGTAGTCGATGGCATCGCGCGAAGCTCCATGCACCTGGGGAACACAGCGGAAGCTGTAAGGATCTTGAACTTGCTTTTTGGGACGACGAATAAGCTCACTTCCTTCTAGTAAAGCTCTCAGATGGCGAGCCACGGTCAGCTGCCCTTTGTGCGGACGAATTACATGCAAGGCATCGGAGAAAGGAGCATCCAACCCGTCAAAGGCTTCCAACGAAAGAGCGGCACAGCTATCGGCAAGATGGGCCAAACGACGGGCTTTGATAAGCGCATACACTCCGTGCGAACTCATAAACTGAGTTCCATTGAGCAGAGCAAGCCCTTCTTTGCTTTTCAGGGTTACCTTGCCCAATCCCAACTCTGCATACACCTCCTTGGCAGCTCTTTTCTCGCCTTTGTAACGCACCTCTCCCTCTCCAATCAAGGGAAGAAAAAGGTTGGATAATGGAGCCAAGTCTCCCGAAGCGCCCAAAGACCCACGATCGTAAACAATGGGCAATACATCATGGTTGAGCATATCCAAGATGCGCTCTACCGTTTCGACCTGCACTCCACTATGCCCCAATTGCAACGCATGAGCCTTGAGTAAAAGCATAAGGCGCACAATATCGGGATGCACCTCCGTGCCACAACTACAAGCGTGGCTTTTCACCAAATTCTCCTGAAGAGTCGTTAATTGCTCCGGCGAAATCGTTCTATTGCACAGCGAACCAAAACCGGTTGTAACACCATATATGGGCTTATCGCTCTCCTTTACCTTATTGTCCAAGTAATCCCGACAATGCTGTATGCGTGCCTTAGCTTCTTCGCTAAGTGCCAACGGAAACCGCTCCTGCAGATATTGAGCACAAAACTCAAGGGTAAGCGGAGCTGATCCTACAAAGAATGTATGCTCTGCCATAGATTATTCACACGCCTTTTTTGTGTATTCTATAACCTTCGCTTCGCGTGCCATTACATCGGCTTCCAAACGATCTGCCTCTGCTCTCAACTCTGCCACAAAAGTTTCGTCTTTGAGCGAGGTCAAATTGATACGCACATTGAATAGGGCACCCACGATGGCCACACGGGCACACATCATGGCGACGCAACCATCGGTTACGGCGTTTTGATTGCCTCGTGCCACCACAGCCTCTATGCGCGGGAGCAAGGTCGCTGTACGGCGAGCTACTTCCATGGGCACAAGAGCCGCTTTTTTTGTATTTTCCTGAATGGCAGCCGAACGAATTGCTTTCTCCTCGTCGGTTTCTTTGGGCAGTTTGAATGCTTGAGCCACTCCGTCGTATGCTTCGCTATCCCTATCCACGTCAAGCACAAGCTCTTTTTGAATGGGGGCAACGTCTGCTGCAATGGCTTTCATCTCTTCTTCCACCTCTGCATATTTCTTTTTACCAACGGTTAGGTTGGCAACCATCTCTGTAAGTGCTGCGGCAATAGCCCCATTAAGTGCCGAGATACTTCCACCTCCGGGCACAGGAGCTTCTCCTGCTGTCTCCGCCAAAAGACCTTTTACGGTTAAATCTGTTAGCATAACTATGTTCTAATTCTTAATTGATATGATTTGTATATACAACGCCCCGTTTGATTGTAGAGCGCACAAGGTTTACACCAAAATGATAGGAAAGGAATTTATACGAAGGGAAGCGCAACACCACCAAATCGCCCTGCTTACCCTCTTCAATACTACCGATGCGATCTGCTCTGTCGATGGCTGCCGCGCCATTGATGGTTAATGCAGTTACAGCCTCTTCGACGGTCATACCCATGTATATGGTGGCTAAAGCAAACATCAAAGGCACCGAAGAACTGAAGCAACTACCCGGGTTCAAATCGCTTGCCACGGCAACGGCACACCCATTGTCGATCATCTTACGAGCCGGAGCGTAGTCGGCTTTAAGGCTGAAAGCCGTGCAAGGGAGCAAAGTGGCAACCGTTTGCGACGAAGCAAGTGCACGAATACCTTCATCTGATATTTGCAACAAATGGTCGGCAGAGAGACAACCCAACTCGGCAGCCAGTTCGGCACCTCCGAAAGGAACAATCTCATCGGCATGCATCTTCAACTTAAAACCCATGTCCCGAGCGGCATTCAACAGACGGCGTGTGTGGTCATGATCAAAAACGCCCTTCTCCGTAAATATATCGCAACACTCTGCCAAGTTGCGTTCTCGCACCACGGGAAGCACTTCTCGGATGATGAAATCTATGTATTCCGATGTACGTCCTTTGTATTCCGACGGTGTGTCATGTGCCCCCATGAAGGTACTGAAAAGCTCTACGGGATGCGATTGTTGAAGGCGTTGCACCACCTCCAATTGCTTGATCTCTGTGTCCAAATCCATTCCATATCCGCTCTTTGCATCGGCAGTGGTAACGCCCATGGAAAGCATGGCATCGAGATGGGCACGTGCAGAACGCTCCAAATCGTCTATCGAAGTACTGCGTGTGGCACGCATTGTATTGGCGATACCACCGCCACGCTCCATTATGCTCATGTAACTATCGCCTGCCAGACGCCACTGAAACTCATCTTCTCTATAACCACCAAAGACCAAATGGGTGTGGCTGTCTACAAAACCAGGCAAAACGGCAGCTCCCTCGGCGTCATACACTGCACACCCCTCGGTCAGAGCTTCGTCCAAGAGTTCTTCTTTACCTGCAAAATGAATAATCCCCTCACGGATTACCACGGCGGCAGGTCCTTCCACAAGAGCCAAATCGCCCATAGCTTGCGCTCCATGCTTGGCTTTGTTGCCTTTGCAAGTAACAAGCTGACCTATATTCTTTACATAAAGATTCATAATAGCACACTATCGATTGCATCTAACCAAGGGACAAGAGGCGGTATTGGCGCAGAGCCCTATCCTCCCCTTGTCTCTTATTGTTTTATTTATAAGCGATCGGGCAAACGATCACTCCATCATTCTCAACTCAAGGATTTGATCGTGCGAGAAGTTTTCAATGCCCAAGTAATACTCTGCACAATCAATCAAGGCAGCCATGGGAAGCAATCCCACTACCTCACTGCCCACGATCTCCACGCCATAACGCTTCGCCTCCATACGCACCATCTCATGGGCGCGATATACGGCTGTCTTGGTATAGTCTGTAAGGTTCATGGACACTTGAGCAATTTTGCGATCGGTCAATTCTACCCCCATAGCCTTGCAGAAACGAAGTCCTCCGCCGATATGACGCACCTTCTTGGCAATGGCATCTGCAATGGCAACATCCGAAGTGTTTAGATTCACATTGTAGGCTACCAAAGGCATGCGTGCACCAATGGCCACACATCCTGCCGTAGCGTGGCGATCTGCGGGACCGAAGTCGGGCTTCCACTCCGCTTCGTGCACCTTTTCTGCCATACCCTCAAACTCTCCTTTACGGATCTGTGCGAGGTTTTCACGATGCGGTGCTGTGGCAGACTTTTCGTAGAGGAAAACGGGGATGCCATATTTCTCACCCACCACTTGAGCCACTTCACGAGAGAGTTCCACGGCTTCTGCCATTTCCATATTGCGGATGGGGATAAAAGGCACCACATCCACGGCTCCCATACGAGGGTGCTGACCGCTGTGTTGGGTCATGTCAATGACTTCAACAGCCACTCCGATCGCTTCAAGAAGAGCTTCTTTGAGGGGTTCGGGTTCACCCACCACAGTTACAACGAGGCGGTTGTGGTCTTCGTCATTGCTGTAATTAAGCAACTTCACGCCATTGCGCGTGCGAAAGGGGTTTACGATTTTTTCGATTTTTTCTTTGTCTCGCCCCTCGCTAAAATTGGGCACACACTCTACAATCTTGGTTAAGTTAGCCATATCTATTTGTTACTTAGTGAATATTTTCATCAACATGCTTCACCCATTGTACATGAAGTGAAGTTTATAAAGGTTTTTACTTCTTGAGTGCGAAGTTAGTATTTTCTTTAGAGCTTTTTGCCCCTATCCTCAAAGAGAGTTTGTATCTTCGTCGGGAGAAATCGACATAAGGATGCAAAAAGCTCCAATCTGTTATGCAATTTAGGGACATCGACGGCTACGACAATCTGAAGGAACACCTGCGTTCCATGGCACATTCGCAGAAGATACCGCACAACATTTTGCTGGAAATTCAAGATGGGATGCCGGGGATCTCCATGGCACTTGCCTGGGTGCAATACCTAAACTGCCTTAATCCGCACGATGGCGACTCCTGCGGCGAGTGTGCACAATGCAAGATGATCAGCCGATTGGAGCACCCCGATGTGCACTTTATTTATCCCGTAATAGACTCTGCCGATGCCGAAACACCCTCGGACAACTTCCTACCTCAATGGCGCGAAATGCTCCAAAGAGAGGGCGTTTACTGGGGTAATGAGGAGTGGTTGCAAGCTCTCAATCCGGAAAACAAACAACCCATCATTTACAGTAAAGACGCCTATGCTCTGGAGCACAAACTAAGGCTCACCATCGGCTATGCTTCCTATCGTTGCATCATCATCTATCAACCCGATAAGATGAACGAAGAGGCGAGCAACAAGCTCCTAAAAACAATGGAAGAACCTCCCGATAGGACTCTGTTTATATCCGTATCTTTCCGTCCCGATTTGCTCCTCGAAACGGTATATAGTCGCATGCAAGCCATTGAAATGCATCCTCTTTCCCATGCGGATATGCGCAATGCCATCGAAAACTTGCCCAACAAACCTCCTCGAGGAGTGGATATAGAGTCTGTCATACAGCGTTCGCAGGGGTTGGTACTCAAGGCAAAAAGGCTGATCGGCAACCAAAACAGTGAGAAAAAGTTGCTCACCTATTTGGATATGCTCACCAACGCCATGCTCAACAAAGAGATCATCGTGTTCCGAACGCTCAGCGAACAGATACACAAAGATGGGCGCATCACGGCAATAAACATGGTCGAATACTTTGAAGAATACTTTCGATCCATCTTCAGAGAAGAAATGAATGAAGGCTACATCGCCCGATTTTCATCGGATGAGCAGCGAGTGATCAGGCGACTAAAAGGCACTGTTACGGCTCAAAATGTCCGTCACTATTACGCCGTCTCGGAACAAGCCATTCGCCATATTCGGGGCTATGTTTCGCCCAAGGCGGTTCTTTTCGACACGTTTATCCGTTACACGGCACTGATCTCCATGGAATTAAGACGTCGTAAATCGCTTTTATAAAAAGGTTTACACTGCACCTTTCTCCCCATCTTTCCATACAGACGGTGCATTTGAGCAGGGGAAATCAACACTGCATCGCAACGCTCCGCTTATTTGTATGCATTCAAAATACAATTTGTATGCGTACAAACACAAAAATGAATGCATACAAATTCAAAATTGAATGCATTCATTTTCTCACTCTATTCCAACGAGTTATAAAAATACTCGAAGCGTTGGGAAAGTTGCCTGCCATTGAGCAAGGCTCTTCATGCCTCGAAACACCGCATAAGTTTACTCAAACGGCACTCGTTCTTCGTCCCGATCGGGCTCCTCATGCGGCTCCACATGGATGATAATGTGGGTGTGCTCGCCGAAGCGAAGGCGAAGGCGATCTTCAATCTCTTTGGTGATATTATGCGCTGCTTGCACTGTCGTTTTTCCCTCCACCCGGATATCTACCTCAACGGCATACTTAGATCCGATACGTCGGGTGTGCAATTTGTGATAACTCAATAACTCCGGCATGGCATCAAGGATGGCATAAATCTCCTGTTCTTGATCTTCGGGAATACTCTTCTCCAAGAGTTCCTCCATTGCCGGGATGAGTAGCATTGCCCCCGTATAAACAATAATGAGACTGACAATACCCGCAGCAATCGGCTCTAAAACAGCCCACTGCTCATCGAACAAAAGCGCAGCACCAACTCCGATGAAAACGGCTAACGAAGTGAAAACGTCGTTACGATGGTCAAATGCTTTGGCGCGAAGACTGGAACTGGAGAGATTGCTGCTTTTCTTTTTCGTGTAAAAAAAGAGTACCAACTTGATAACAATCGTAAGCAATGCGATGATAAGTGCGGAAAAATGCGGAGGAGTAATGGTTCGTTGATGACGAATAACCTCGTTGATCGTGCTGATCGACTCGACTAAAAGCAAAGCCCCCAAAACAATCATTGCAATGGCTATGGTGGCAGAAGCAAGCGTTTCATATTTCCCATGCCCATAGCGGTGTCTCTTGTCCGAAGGGCGACACGAAAGCGGTACGAGCACAAAGAGAGCCAAATCGCTTACCAAGTCCGAAAGTGAATTAACGGCATCCGCTATCAAAGCGCTACTATTACCCAATATCCCCACCACGAACTTCAGGGTCATAAGCAGCATATTCGCCGATGTGCCGATAAAACCGACACGCATAATCTCTTGCTTGCGCCGATAACCCTGCGAAGTGGGCTTTTGTTGCACATCGTGCATGGCTTTATTTTTTTGATGGTTCATTAGAACAAATAATGATCTTCTTTACTTCCTCGATCAGAAGAAACAAATCGCCGTCAGGCTCACAACACTTACCAAAATCCATAGAATTACCGCCAATAAGAAGGGACGCCAGCCGATTTTTCGGAGCGATTGCGGCGAAAGTGTCGCTCCAATGAAAAACATAGCCAGGGTCATTCCCTTGCGGGCAACGCTACTTATCCCTGCGCTTATCTGGGGATAGGAGGGCAAAAAGTAAGTATTGACGAGCAAAGCAATAACAAAAAAGAGGATAAACCATGGGATTTGCACCTTGCTCCCCTTCCCTTTGAAAACGAAAGAGGAAAAGAATGCCAGGGGGATTATCCAAAGCGCACGAGTGAGTTTGATCATTGTGGCAGTGTGTAAAGCCTCCTCGCCATAGGTAGCTCCTGCCCCTACCACGCTGCTCGTATCGTGAATGGCAATCGCTGCCCAAGTGCCAAACTCTTGCTGGCTAAGCGATAAGTAGCGTCCAATGATGGGGAAAATAAACAGAGCCAAAGCGTTCAATATAAAAACCGAACCCAAGGCAACCGACATTGCCTCCTCATCTGCTTTTATGGTAGGTCCTACTGCTGCAATGGCACTTCCTCCACAGATGGCTGTTCCCGAGCCGACCAAATAGGCTGTCTTTCGCTCTACCCCCAACCATTTACAGCCAACAAACAGTCCCAAGAGAAGTGTGAGAACAACCGAGACTACGGTGGCACTCATCCCTCCGATGCCTGAAGCCAGCGATTCGTGCAGATTCATTCCAAATCCCAGCCCTATGATAGACCACTGCAACAGCTTCTTTGATGCCTTTCCATTGAATGATTTGTAAGGAGTGCCCCAAAGAAAAGAATAAGCAAGTCCCATAAAAAGCACTATGGGTGCCTGAACCCACTCATGGAACTCCGTGGGAATAGAGGTATAACTTGCCGACAATAATGTAACAAGTAGGGCTACGATACCTACATACACAGCCTTGCCACTGCGTTGTAACAGCTTTTTCATAGACAAACGTATCTCTCTTTTCGACTACAAATATCGCTATTTTAGATTGATTCTTTCCCAAAGAGAGAAACGAAAAATAGCCATAAGAGAGCATGTACATTGAGCCACTTTGTTAAAAATAACGCATTCCACACCCCACAATATATTAATAAAATTATTATCTTTGCAGTACAGATGGTAGAGATGTCCTCTTCTATCAAACACAACAATAGGTATGAAAATCAAACTTTTATTACTGATTTTGCTTTCGGTCATAGGTGTGTGGAGTTGTCTCAAAGGAGGCAGCGAAAGCACCGTAGAAGCGTACGACAAAATAAAAGTATTTGCCATCGAAAGCTCTACCTGCAAGTCCCAAGAAAAGAAAGAATACAAGTGGGGCAATGCCCCCCAAAGAACCACCCTGCGCTTGAAAGTAAAAGAGGGATATGTAGGCGGACTCTTTGAAAATCTGACCATACCCTGCGATTTTGAAAGGGTGTATATGCTCAGCCAGCTCCACAACGGAAAGGATTTGGTGCTTATTCTCTACCCTCAAAAGGACAAAGCGGATTGCCTATGTCCCATAGATTTGCGTTTCACCTTGGGTAAACTCCCTTACAAGAAACTAAACATGAAGATTTTTATAGCCGATGCAGAACGTCGGTATAGAGCAGATTTACCCTATTTTGCAGGAGATATTATCCTCTCGGAAGGGAACGAAATGCTCATCAATTTGTAAGAAACGCCTACACACCCCATACTTTTTAATTGTTTGTAGCAAAAACTATATAAAAAGCATCCGATTGAAAATTCTCTCGGATGCTTTTTATTTCTACCGTCACAGCATTCTCTTACGGGGGAGCAAAGAGCACACAATGACTGTTATGCCCCATAAAGAGCTACAAAGTGCGAAAAACTCTTTCTTTTGAAAGCCTCTTCAACCTCAAGATTGCCCCTTGAAAAAGAGAAGTATTCCTATCGTTTCGTAATCTTTTTACTGCAAGCGATAAGCCGTTCTTACGGTTATAGTTGCTGTTTTTTCCTTACTCTTGGTATTGAACGTTCCTCCCCAACTGAACTCCTCATTGCCGTGAAGAGCCACTATTTGGAATACACCCATGGAAGAGGAGACTGCTCGTCCCAACGAACTGCCCGATCCGTCTGCAATGATAAGTGCACGATTGTGCGCATCGGCGGCAGCTTCACGCAACATATCCATCTTTAACTCATTCATTTGCGTGTAATAATAGTCGGGAGCCTCCAGTACCAAATCTACCCCTTGATTATACAAATCCGAAATGGATTGGTATGCTTTTTCTACCTTGTCCACCTCGGAAGACTTTACTTCTATGGTGCGCGTTCCGATATAACCATAGGAGGTGCGCTTGGCTGTTTCCCACGAAGTCTGCACATCTTCATGCACAGAAACGGGTTTAATAACCACTTCTGCCCCTTTTATT
>JBGZIN010000090.1:0-38306 GCA_041848345.1 Porphyromonas sp. | reverse complement strand
TTATAGGAGATTTATTGAATGCATAGAAAATAAAGATTGTATGCATCCATTTCTGATTTTGAATGCATACAAAATAAACTTTGAATGCATTCAATTTGGAGAGCGATGGGCACAAGAAAAAACTCGGGTACCTATGAGTAATAGATACCCGAGCCGAAGTCGTTTTTTCAGATGTTCGTTCAATCTTACTCTGTTGTACGATGAAACAGAGAAGATGAGGGCGGTTTTAATTAGTCGTCCACTCGGATGAAATTCAGTTGAGCATCGAACTTCAATTCGATGTCGTTGGATAAATCAACCTGATAACCACCGCGATCCCTCTTCTCTATTTGTTTGATTGTAGTGCCCGGAAAGTTGGTTTTTACGTAGTTCATAATTTTGGAAGGAACGATCTTTGTCGGAACAGTTCCTTGTTTCAGTTCTACATCTTTCCAAATACCTTTTTTATTAAACTCTATCCGAGTACCATCTGCGAGCAATACTTCATACGATTTGCCGATGAGGTCGTTGTCAAGCGTAACCAAAGATACTTGTTGAGAGGGGAAGTGCGTCTTTACGAATTGCTGAGCCGCTTTGGGTAGTTGTGCAAAGCTGATGGGCTTGTCATCCGTGAGAGAGAATGCAGAGAGTGCAAATAAGCTCACAAGAGCTACAAATGTTAGTGCAATTGCTTTTTTCATATCGCTTCCGAATTTAATTAATTGTCAATTTCAATTGTTGCTATTTATTCTTTTGTTTCTGTCATAACCAATGTAGGCGTTGTAATGTTCAATGAAATGAAGGTTTCTTTTTTTTATGCCGCCAATTTGGAAGGGTCGATTTCTTTGATTGCCCGAGATTGAGGCGTGATGAGTTGCCCATTGCAATCATTAGCTGCAAAGTCGATTTCTTTGATTACCCGAGATTGAGGGGATGAAAAAAACAGTGGAAAGTAAAAAAAAGTGACGTTTCTTATGAAACGCCACCTCAATTATATTATGCACGAAAAGACGAAGCCTTATGAAAGGCAATCAAATGCTTGAGATATACAGTGGGCAATTTCCAGCATCTCTTCCGAATTGGGTTGGGGTGCCAACGGGGTTCCCAAACGTATATCTTGCTCCTCGTTCAGAGGGATCAGGTGAATGTGGGCATGGGGAACTTCCAAGCCAACAACCGTCATCCCCACCTTTTTGCATGGGATGACTTCCTTAATGGCACCTGCGACTCTTTTGGCAAAAAGCGTTAGTCCTGCCAATGTTTCGTCGTCAAGGTCGAATAGATAATCAACCTCTACCTTAGGAATAACCAATGTGTGTCCCTTAGCGGCAGGATTTATATCCAAAAAGGCGAAGAACTTATCACTTTCGGCTATTTTGTAACAGGGGATTTCCCCTGCGATAATACGGCTAAAAATGGAGGGCATACCACTCTAATAATATATGAGATGTTTTCAGAGGGAGATTTCGAGTATTTCCAATCGGAGTAAGCCGATGGGGATTTGTATCTCCGCTATTTCTCCGACTTTTTTGCCCATAAGACCGCGTGCAATGGGGGCTGTGATGGAGAGTTTCTTCTCTTTGAAATTGGCGTCAGACTCGGGAACGATGGAGTAGGTAACCTCTGTGTTGTCGTCCAAATTGCGTACGCGCACCTTGGTCAGTATTTGCACTTTGCTGGAGTCTATCATAGACTCGTTGATGATGCGTGCATTGGCTGCCTTGGTTTTCAGTTGAGAAATTTTAGCCTCAAGCATTCCCTGCGCCTCACGGGCAGCATCATACTCGGCATTTTCGGAGAGATCTCCTTTGTCCCGTGCTTCAGCAATTTGTTGTGCTATTGCAGGGCGTTCCTCTTTTTCAAGGCGGCTGATCTCTGCCATAAGTTGATCAAAACCCTCTTGGGTCATGTAGCTATATTCCATAATTTCTTGGTTTCTTTCTGTTTACTTATTTAGTGCTATGGCTCCCTTTATCTTTTCTTTCATAGCACAGAAAGAACAGTTTTCCCATCAAAATCCTCTGGAGGTGGGGCACTGTTCTCTCAATTGCGTTGCAAAGGTAGTCAAAATGTATCAATTTGTTCTTTTGCCTATTGGCAATAATGGATAATCCTTTTTACATTTCTCGTAAAAGAGAGTGCTTTTTGGGGTGTTATCAAGGCTTTTTGCACCTAAAAACCATCATTCCTATCATCCTATTAAATAGGATAGGGCTCGGATATCGATTTTATTTACTTATTTTGTAGCCAGGAAGCAAGCCTGCTGTCGAATTTTGTATCGGTAACGGGACCGGGGCTAATCTCCTTATTGAGAAAATATGGAACAGACGAACAAAACACCTAATGAAGAAGTTCTTGAAACCAAGAACGAACCAACTACGGGAGCGATAGAGCAACCCTCAACATTCAAAAGCTACACTCCGGAAGAGGTAGAGGCTATGACTTGTCCGGAGATAGTCGATGCCATCGTGCTTATGTCTCAACAAGATGCATTGCCTCCTCGTCGAGAAATTGATGCCTTGAAGCGTGCTTTTGAGAAGAAGAAAAACGAGTATGCTTCCTCTTCGGAGCAGGAACATATGGCTCTTTTGGAAGAAGCGGAAGTACAAGAAAGCCGTCTGAAAGACCTCTTGCAAACCTACAAAGAACGCTATAAACAGCAGTTGGAAGAGGCTCAGAAAGAGCAGGAAAACAACTTTGAACGCAAGATGACGCTCATTGCAACACTTAGGGAAATAGTGGAGAGCGAAGCCGATTTTCAGACGATCCGCACTCGTTATCATGAGTTGATGGATACCTGGCGCAGTATTGGTTTGGTACCCGAGAGCAAGTATGCCAATATGCAGCAGGAATTTAACCTTTGGACGGAGAAGTTCTACGATTTGAAGCAAATCAATGATGAGTTCCGTTCATACGATTTCAAGAAAAATCTTCAGTTGAAAAGAGACTTGATAGATCGTGCCAAAGAGTTGAGCGAGACTGCCGACGTGGTAGAGGCTTCAAAAGAGTTGCAAGAATTGCACC
Source organism: Porphyromonas sp. (assembly GCA_041848345.1). Taxonomy (GTDB): domain Bacteria; phylum Bacteroidota; class Bacteroidia; order Bacteroidales; family Porphyromonadaceae; genus Porphyromonas. Next base: position 35,303 of record JBGZIN010000090.1, on the reverse strand, counting down.
GCCAATGGAAAGAAATCGGTCCCGTGGAAAAGGAGTTGAGAGAGCAGATTTGGCAAGAGTTCAACGAATATTCACGTATCATTCACAAGAAACGACAAGAGTTTTTTGATAACAGATTGGCACAGGAAGAGACCAATTTGGAGGCTAAAAAATCCCTTTGCGAGCGAGTGGAAGCATTGGAGTTTGACAAACTGAAAACTATGCGTGCGTGGCAAGAAGTTACGGAAAAGGTTCTTGCCATACAAGCGGAGTGGAAGACTATCGGAGCGGCTCCCAAAAGCGAGAATGTTTCGATTTATGCTCGCTTCCGTGCTGCGTGCGATTTCTTTTTTGAAACCAAAGCATCTTTCTTTAAGCAGACTCGAGAAGAGTATGATGAGAACATTGAAGCCAAGAAACGTATTGTAGCCGAAGCCGAAGCTCTTGCTACGAGCGAAGAGTGGAACAAAACTGCCGATAAACTGAAAGCCCTCCAAACAGAATGGAAGAAAATAGGACCTACACCTAAGAAAGTGGGTGATGAGCTTTGGGCTAAGTTCCGTTCTGCATGCGATACGTTCTTTGACGCTAAAAAGGCTCAAACGGCTGGTCGTTCAGAAGAGCAGGGTAAGAATTTGGAGCTTAAGCGAGAAGTTATAGCCAAAGTACAAGCTCTCGCCGAAGAGGAAAGCGAAGCCGGTGCGCAACAGCAACGAGAGAGGCTAAATGCTCTTGTGGCAGAGTTTAACGAAATAGGGCATGTGCCTTTCAAAGAGAAAGAGAAAGTATATAAGGCATTCCACAAAGCTGTTGATAAGGTGTATGAAAAGCTCCAAATATCTCGCAACCAACAACAGATAGAACACTTTGAAGAGAGCCTGGATGCTTTGGTGCAAAGTGGAGATATACGTAAGCTCAAAGAACAGTTGGAGCAGCTCTATCGTGTGCGTGAGCGCCTTGATAAGGAGATGCAAACTACCTCTTCGAGCATGGATTTATTCTCCAGTACCTCCAAGTGGGGCGATAGCATGATTAAGGAAATCGAGCACAAAAAGCAACGTTTAAGCCGAGACTTGATCGTCATAAAGGAGAAGATTGCTCTGCTGAAAGAGAAAATCAAAGATGCGCAGCACTAAGATGATGAGAGCATTCTCTTGATGTATTTAGGGATAGAACCTTTGAAAAAAAGAGAGAAATAGGATTAAAGGTTTTGTTTGACAGTTTCAAAAAGATCTTTGGATGGTAGATGTTGCTATCGCCTCCAAGGATCTTTTTATGCTTGTGAGTGTTGGGATAGACAGTTTTAATGATATTTGAAAAGATAACGAGGCGATGAATGGATCTATTGGTTCCACACCTTGCCGTCTTCTTTTGACGGGAGCAACAGGCTTTATTGGGGGATATTTGTTGCGGGAAGCAATAAGTTTGGGTTATGAAGTGTGGTGTGCCGTACGCAAGGAAAGCAACAGGCAACACTATCAAGGCTTGGATATACACCTTTTGGACTTTGATTTCTCTTCCGTGGATGCCATGAAAAAGGCTTTGTCTTCCGTTCCACGCAGAGAGGAAGAGCCGCCGTTTCACTACATAATACACAATGCAGGGGTGACAAAAGCCACTCGTCCGGAACTTTTTAGGATTGCCAACGCCGAGCAGACAAAATTGTTTTTGGAAGCCATCGCATATTTTCCTCCTCCCACTCGCTTCTTGTTGATGAGCAGCATGGGAAGCTACGGACTCAATGCCACCTCGGAGCGAATGAATGCTACAATGCCTCAAAAGCCCCACACGGAGTATGGAAAAAGTAAACTTTTGGCAGAGCAATACACTTTGGCAAGTGCTTTCCCGACAACTATCGTGCAACCGACGGGAGTGTATGGCTATGGGGATAAAGATTACTGGATCACGGTGCGTACCATGAAGAAGGGGTGGAGTTTCTTGTCGGGATTGACTCCTCAGCAACTATCTTATGTTTATGTGGAAGATTTGGTGCGAGCTGTTTTCTTTTTAATGGGGCATGCAGGTGCTGTTGGCAAGCGTTATATTGTTTCGGATGGTAAGGATTATAGGGACGATGAGTTTACCAAGATTTGTCGCCGTTTGCTGAAAAGAAGAATTTATACATGGCGCATACCGCTTCCGATTATTCATTGCGCTTGTCTTGTGGGAGATTGGTATGGGCGGATAACACATCGCCCCATAGCTTTGAACAGAGACAAATATCCCATTATCAAGCAGCGCAATTGGTTGTGCGACATAACTCCTTTGCGTTCTTTGGGCTTTGTGCCAAAATATGATCTGAATGCAGGCTTGGAGGAAACTTTCCGAAAGGCAGGTCTTTTGGATTAGTTTATCCTATTGAATAGAAGAGAGAGCGAGAGTATATCCCTTGAAATAAGCAGATCGTTGATGCTTGTTGTCGTTTTTGTGGGGTATTCGTGTCAAGCTCTCTTCTTGAGATGGTGTACTTGTGGAAAATCGAAAAGAGGGCTGATGGCAGCCCTCTTTTTGTTTTGAGTAGCAAGTCTGCTATCTCTTAATTCTTTTCGGTAAATGGGTGTTGTGTGGCTTACTCCGAGTCTTCCTCTTCCACCTCTTCTTCACTGTTGGTCGGAGCCAGGGAAAGCATATCTAAGTATTCGCTCCACTCAGGGTCTGTTTCATTGTCAAACTCCAGTGGAAGAAGGGGAAGAGGGTCGAGAGCTTCGTTGAGTCGTTCAAAGAAAACTCGATCGGTACGTGCATAGAAAACCCAGTATTTAACTCCTCCACCAAGGTGATTACCTGTAAGAATGGCAAGTTTGTCTTTTTCCATTTTGGGGCGGAGCAACTCTTCCACTTGACTGATGAGCCGCTCAGCATCACGAGTAGGCATCCCTTTTCCATCGGCGGTGTAGGGAAGTCTGATTTCTATGCGGTGCTTGAATTTGCCCGATTGTACAAATTGTTCGAGGTCAATGCGCCCATTTATGATGACCATGGCATCGTTTTCATCGCTACCTATCGTTGTGAACCATTTATCGGTTAGTACCATAATATAGTTGTCTTTTTTCGTTGCTTGTTATTACTGTTGCTGAATCTTGTTCCTCTCGGTTTTCTTTGCATGGTGAAGTAGTTGTACGGAATTGAGTATGTTTTGAGCTATGGAATAGGATGCCATGGCAATACTCGAAAGAGGGTTTAGATACATTTGTGCCATCCAGATGGCTAAACTTGAGTTCTTTTGTCCCAAACTTTGCCCTAAAGTGATGGGTTCGCCCAAGAACTTACGGCTTATTTTCTTCCCAATGAAAAATTGAATGAAGCAGGTTACGATACCTATTCCGCCCAATAGCAGCATGGAGGGGATCTCTTGCGTAGGTTGTTGCACCATGTAATCGACCGTTTTCCCGATGATAATGGCAAGAGCTGCAACCCAAATCCAGAAAGACCAAGAGGTGTATGAAAGGAGTTTTTTATGCAATAACGGAGCTTTTATTCGGAGTAGCTGAGCAAATAACAAGGGTGTTATCACCAAGGGGAATATATGGGTAAATATGGTTGCCACAGAGCTCCAAAAAGGAAGATCACCACCGCCTACGAGGGTGAATAGCAGCGGAGCGATGAGCGCAATGCCCACACTTGTCAGAAGTACATAGGTCGTGCCCACGGCAATGTTTCCGCCTAATATCCCGATGATTACGGGGGAGGCAGAGGCTGCCGGGCAAAGGAAGCAGTTGAACGCTCCTTGGGCTACGCTGATGGGGAAGAAGAGTTGCAAAAGATAGTAACTGCCCATTGAAAAGGCTATTTGTATGCCCATTAAAATGAAATGCACCGGCGAGGGACGCAGTTCACTTATCCGTATTTTCAGAAAAGTGAAGAACAGCATGCATAGGATGAGGTAGGGTACAATGGGAGTGAGCAAACTGATCCACGGATAGAGCAGAATACCCAAGATTATGGCAATGGGCAGGCTGTAATCCTTTATCCTTCGCATGAAGTTTTGAGCAAGTTCTCTTTTTGAGGTGGGCATAGTGGAGAGCACAGGGCTAATATATGAAGCAATGAGTGAACGAGTTAGCCGAATAAATTGTGCAGGGCATCGAGTCGCTCTACACTTGCTTTCGCCAAATGAGGGGCACGATGAGCCCACAAACGCCAAGTCTTTTCTCTAACAGAGTTGTAGTTTTTCATTTCACCCAAGCGAGTTTTTGAGAAAAAAGAATCGGCATAACAGATTAGCTTCTCCTCCAATGAGAGGGGAAGATAGCTTCTGTCATTGGGGAGCGGTAGTCGTGCCACGGCTATTTCGTCGGCAGTTATTCCCGATCCTGTATGGCGCTCGCAGATGAGGGCATGCTGTTCTAACCCCTCTTTGCGCAAGAGAATACCTCCAAGGTACCCATGTCTCAGGTAAGGTTCGCGTCCGAAACAGGCGATGCCGGGGGCATGGGTTTGCCATATCCCTATATCGTGTAGCATTGCTCCTTCGAAAAGAAGCTGACGGTCGAGGGACAATTCGGGATGTTTCTCTGCAATAGAGAGGGCAAGTGTGGCGACGCTATGACTATGCTCCACGAGGATTTGGTGAATGCGTGTGCCTCGGCGGTAGTATCGCTCTATAATAGAATAAACATCCATGGGAGTGAAAAACACTATACTCGATGATAGGAGAGTGGGGTAAAGAAAAATGGCACTCCCCCTTTTATAGAAAGGAGAATGCCATTTCCAGTCATTAGAGTTATTCTATTTTAGCATACACCTTGTGCCACCATAGCTTTTGCAACCTTCATGAAGCCTGCAATGTTAGCACCCTTAACATAGTTGATATAATCACCTTCACGACCATATTCCACGCATTGATCATGGATGTCTTGCATGATTTGGTGCAACCATTTGTCTACTTCTTCGTTGCTCCAAGAGAGGTGTGCAGCATTTTGGGTCATTTCGAGACCTGAGCAAGATACACCACCGGCGTTTACAGCCTTACCGGGTGCGAAGTTGATCTTCTTCTCTACGAAGTATTCGCTTGCTTCAGCCGTACATCCCATGTTTGAAGTTTCTGCTACCAATGTTACTCCGTTGGCAACGAGCATCTTGGCATCTTCTTCGTTCATTTCGTTTTGGATAGCGCAAGGAAGAGCGAAGTCTACTTTTTGCTCCCAAGGTTTCTTTCCGGCGAAGAATTGAGCGTTAGGATACTTCTTCACGTAGTCGGCTACCACGTCATTACCGCTTGAACGAAGGTCGAGCAATGTTTGGAACTTCTCTTCCGTGTTGATGCCATCGGGGTCATATACATAACCGTCGGGACCGGAGATGGTAACCACCTTGATGCCCAATTCGGTTGCTTTGCGAGCCACACCCCAAGATACGTTACCGAAGCCTGAGATAGCCATTGTTTTGCCCTTATATTCGATGCCCAATTGCTTGCACATATTTTGTACAAAGTACACGGCACCATAACCGGTAGACTCGGGACGAAGACGTGAACCTCCGAATTCGAAGCCTTTGCCCGTGAAAGTACCCGTGTGCTCACGAGCCAATTTCTTGTACATACCGAACATATAGCCTACTTCACGACCACCTACGCCGATATCTCCTGCGGGAACGTCAGTATCGGGACCGATGTTACGCCAGAGTTCTTGTACAAAGCTTTGGCAGAAGCGCATGATTTCTGCGTCTGTACGACCCTTGGGAGAGAAGTCGGAACCTCCCTTACCACCACCCATGGGGAGTGTTGTAAGAGCATTCTTGAATGTTTGTTCAAACCCGAGGAACTTCAATACTGAGAGGTTTACAGTATGGTGGAAACGAATACCGCCCTTGTAGGGACCGATTGCGTTGTTGAATTGTACACGATAACCGATGTTTACATGTACCTTTCCTTGATCGTCTGTCCAGGGTACACGGAATGTAAATACGCGGTCCGGCTCTACGATACGTTCAATGATACCATGTTTCTCAAATTCGGGATGTTGATTGTACACATCTTCGATAGAGAGAAGTACCTCTTTCACAGCTTGGAGAAACTCGCTTTCACCTGGGTGTTTGGCCTCCAACTGGGCCATAATCTCATTTGTCTTCATAAAAGAAATTAAATAATAATGAAGTATTTCGAGTGCAAAGGTAGGAGATATTATTGCATTGGGCAACCTCTTTTGCGCTTTTTCTTGCTACTTTCTTCTTCTTTGCGCAGAGAGAGGGGAAAAAGTCTATTGAGAGAGGTTTGGATTGTGCGATATGTACTGTACGACACGCCCAAGAAAGGGGTGATGCACCTATGAAATACGGCAGCGGAATAGGTGAGACCCAATCGATGGGGCGTTGCTCTTGTTGCGTTTGCGTACCTATATATTAAGGTGAAGTCATAGCGAGTAAGGCGATGGGGTATTGCTCTTGTTGCGCAGATACACTCCGTGTGCAAAGTAGGAAAGTAGCGTGCTAAAGTTTCCATGAATGCATACAATATCTTATTGCGATGCGTCTAATTCTTTGTTTCAAGTCTTTGAAATATTATTTCAAGCTCAGGAAACAATATTTCAAGGCTTGAAATAAACTTTTGCTCGTGTCTAAGAAGTTTTTCTTGTGTGTGCGGCATGTTTTATATTGGTGATCCAATGCTTTTGTTTGCCTGTCGAATGTAGGATTGCATGACGCATCCACAAGGAGTACAATATCCCGAGAGATGCGTATTTCTCATTTCGTCCGCAGTTGGGACACCTGCGATCCGAGAGAATACAATGCGCTTGCTAAGCCTCTTCTCTGAGAAAGAGCGTGTAGCGGTCTCAATATTCTGACTAAATTTGCGCACAGCGGAGGAGCGTTTTCTTTCGCACGATAGATAAGGTAAGGCTGGAAAGTATCCATTAGAGATTGCTTATGAAAAGGTGGGGATTGAGATTGGGCGGAATGTTGGTGGGGATTATCATGGCATTATCCGCATACGGACAAGAGCATATGGCGGTTTCGTTGGTCATATCGCCTCAAGATTATGCATTGAGTCCCTCGGGGCGCACTCTTGTATTGTGGAAAGGCGATCAAGCCAAAATAAACATGGCGACAGATCCCGTGCTGAACAGAATTGACACGATCGGTCGCTATGCTTTTCACGCATTGGATAGCTTGGGAAAGATGGTACCCAATCCGACCGTGGAAGAGTTGGTACTGCCACCTTCGCTGCGTGTGGTGGAGGAGGGGGCTTTTTATTGCTCATCTTTGGAGAAGATCTATCTGAATAACCGTCTGGAGCGGTTGGGATGGGGTGCATTTATCGACTGTGCATTGACGGAGGTCTATTTGCCTGCTTCACTGCGGCACGTAGAGGCTCCGTTTATCCGTTGTATGCATTTGGATCGTGTCGAAGTGGCAGAGGAGTCGCCCTATTTGGCTGTGGAGAATGGAGCACTGATTGATAAGACAACAAAGGCTTTGGTATATTATCCGACAGGTATTCTTTATACGTTTCCTTTGTTGCCCGAGGAGGTGCTTTCCATTGCGCCTTGGGCATTTGCCCACAACCCCTACATACAGAAGATTGCTTTGCCCCAGGGGGTGCGCCACGTGGCGGAGGATGCATTCTCTGCTTGCTCTTCGCTCGTGTCTGTCGATCTTCCTGCAACAGTGGCAACCGTTGGAGCGAATGCTTGGCGGTACAGCCCTGTGGATACCGTGATTTTGAGAAGCGACTTCCCACCCCAAATAGAGGGCGATGCTCGTTTTTTGGTGGCACGGAAGCCGGCGCACCTCTATGTGCAAGCCTCGGCTCTTGCGTTATATGCCGGCAATGAATTTTGGGCGAAGCATTTTGCCACGATAGAGAGTGTGGAGGTGCTGGAGGAGTTTGCCCAAAAGAGAGATGGCGATGAACTGCCTTTTTATTTGGTGGATAGAATGCTTTATCTCACACTGCCTGAGGGCGTGCGAGAGGCACGGCTTTTCAATCAAGAGGGTACGTTGGTGAAAGTATTGTCGCACAGCGGAGGGCATCCGCTACTTCCCGGTGCTTATTTGTTGCGCATAGGCACAGAGACTCATAAGATCGTTTGTCGGGATAATTATTGAAGAGCCTCTTTTTGCTTGCGAGGGTGGAACAGCGCAAAGTAGTTGTTATAGGTGGCGTCTGCGATGGTTGCGGTGCTCGTTCCGTAGGCTTTGGCTATCTCCTCCAACGTGTGGGTGAGGAAAGCAGGTTCGTTTCTTTTTCCTCTGTGCGGAGTAGGTGCCAAATAGGGTGCGTCTGTCTCGATGAGCAATCGTTCCAAAGGGATTTGGGCGATGAACTCTCGTAATGAGGATTTCTTGAAAGTGGCAACTCCATTGATACCAATGTAGAAGCGTTCAAAGCGGAGTAGCTCTTGAAGTTCTGTTTCCGACCCCGTAAAGCTGTGGAACACACCACGCAAATCCGTCCTGTCGTAAGTGGCGATAATTTCGGTCATCTCGTTGTGTGCCTCACGTGTATGCAGTACGACGGGCAGGTGGTACCGAAGAGCAAGGGCTATTTGTGCGTGTAAAGCCTCCTGTTGTTCGGTATAAAAGGTTTTGTCCCAGTAGTAATCCAATCCAATTTCTCCCACTGCCACAACTTGTGGATGGAGGGTCAATTGTCGATCTATCTCTTCTATCTCCTCTTTATAGGACTGTCGAATGGAGGTGGGATGTATGCCTATGGCAATGTCTGTTACCTCGGAGTACCGCGCATGGGTCGCATACAAGGCAGGCAGCGTGGTAAGGTCTATATTGGGAAGAAGCATTCGACACACCCCGTTTTGGATGGCACGGAGCATCATCTCGTCTCTGTCTTCGTCGAAAGTCGTCTCGAAGATGTGTGTATGAGCGTCTGCGATACGGAGCATTGGGTGCAAAGATTTATAGCGTTCGCTGTGCCAAAGAGTGGATAAACTCTTGTAATATCTTTGTTGCGGTCGGCTCTAACTGAGGTATTGCCAAAAGCCTTTGCTCCGCCTTTCGAGAGAAGGCGAGTATTTCCTCCTGTACCCGATCGGCTATTTGGTAGCGGTCGTATAGAGAGCGCACGGCGGCATATTTTGCCTCCTTAGAGGTCTTGTGGGCAAACGCATGGTACAAGGCGTCCGTTTCATTGTTTGCCATGGCGATCTCTTCTGCTTTGATATAAAGCCATGTTTTCTTGTTCTCTTCGATGTCGCCCCCGATGGGCTTTCCGAAAACCTTTTCATCTCCATAGACATCCAAGAAATCATCTTTGAGTTGAAAAGCAATGCCCATATCTATCCCCACCCGATGGAGTGCTTCGACGGTATCTTGAGGTGCTCCCCCTATGTAACTGCCGATTTGTAAGGCTCCGCCCAACAGTATGGCTGTCTTATGGTGTATCATGCGCATATATTCCTCCATGGAGACCTGGTCTTGGGTTTCAAACTCCATATCCCATTGTTGTCCCTCCATGATACCTATGGATAGGGTATTAAAGTACTCCATAACGAGGGGTAACTTGTGCGAAGGAACTTGAGTGATGGCTTTGTAGGCGAGGGTGAACATGGTGTCGCCTGAGAGGATGGCAGAAGCTATTCCATATCGAGCAGGAACGGAGGCTCTTCCTCTTCTCAGCGGAGAATTGTCCATAACGTCATCGTGTAGAAGTGTGAAGTTATGGAATATCTCCAATCCGATGGCAGCAGGCAGTGCTTCTTCGATTGCCCCGCCCACCATTTGCGTTCCCAGTAGGGTAAGTACGGGACGAAGACGCTTTCCACCGCCTTCCAGCGTGTAGTGTATCGGTTCGTACAAGCGGTACGGCATATTGTAGGGGGCTAAAAAGCTATTGAGCTCCTTTTCTATGATTTGCGTTATTGAGGTAAGATTATTGTTCATGAGCGTTCACGGATGGAGGAGTAGAAGTCTTATTTGAAATGACTTCTATTGTTTTATTGAAGAGTGTCGAATGGGTGTTTTTGTTCGTAGAGCAAAATAAATAGAGGGAAAGCTCTTTTTGCAGGAACTTTCCCTCTAAAACGGTTGATACTAATAGGGTCTGAGTAGAAGTCGTACACATTCCGTACAGACCATCTTAATTCTACAATTCAGTGGTTACTGGAGTTTGAACTGAATGGGCAGAGTGTACTTAACGCGCACCGCTTTTCCTCTTTGCTTACCGGGCTTCCACTTGTCCATCTTGTTCACAACGCGAAGGGCTTCCTTATCCAATGAAGGGTCTACCCCGCGTACCACGGTTGCCTTGCTGATAGAACCATCGCGCTCAACAACGAATTGTACGATAACGCGCCCCTGCACGCCATTGTCTGCGGCGATTTCAGGGTAAACGATGCTGCGAGCAACCCATTTGAGAAGGGCTTCCTGACTGCCACCTGGGGGTACAGGTTCCTCTTCCACGATTTCGAAGATCTGTTCTTCTTCTTCCACTACGGGGGCGGGTGCCGTTACTACCGGAGCAGGAGGAGGCAAGGGTCTCTTCTCATCTGCCGATACGAGAGCGATCTTGGCTACCTCTTTCTCGTTGTCCACAACCTTAAATTCTTCCGGGAGTTGCACCTCTACGGTCTCCTGTACCGGAGTTTCCGGCTCGGGTGGGGGTGGTTGCTGTGTGTCGGGAATGAACAAGGCATCTTCCATGTCTGCCACGTCGATCTTGTCCACCGCTCCTCCTTCACTTGCGTTTGAAGAACGCCACTCAAGGGCTACAAACACAACGGAGAGAGAGAGCACCAACCCCATCAGAAGTGAGAGGGTTTTCCCACGTTCCAAATTTGCTTTGGGTGATTTCTTTACTTCCATACTAAAATGCATTTTTAATAGCTAAACATAGCATCGCAAAAGTACAAAGTTTTTTGTTTGTACCAAAGGGTACACAGGCTCTTTTTCGTCTCTCTTTTCACGAGTGCTATTTTTCTCTGTTGTTCCTATATCAAACACTATGTGTAGTTTTGTGGCAACGTTTAAGAGGAATGTGCAAATGATACGAATAGCTCTCTTCGGTACTATTGCAAAGGCAGAGGCATTGCCCGATCTGATCTGCTTTCTCTCTCGACTTCAAGAAGTGGGAGCCGAGATAGCAGTGGAGCAGGAGTTTCTTGACTCTTTGGCACAACGTTCTTTGGTACAGGGGCTCAACCTCTTGCCTTTAGATTCGGGCTACCTTCGGGAAGCTACGTACATCATCTCTTTTGGCGGTGACGGAACGTTCTTGAGAACAATACATAAGGTAGAGCTTTTACCTATTCCGATACTGGCTATTAACGGGGGGCATTTGGGTTTTTTGACCGATATAGATGCCTCGGAAGCCTTGAACTGTATAGATCGCTTGCTCTCCAAAGACTATGGAATAGAGGAGCGCAATCTTTTGTCCGTGGAGGTAGAGGGCAAATTGTTGGGATATGCTTTCAATGAAGTGGCTGTTCAGCGGAGAGAAACCGGCTCTATGATTACGGTGGAGACACACATAAATGACGACTATTTGGCGGATTATGCCGCAGACGGATTGATTGTGGCTCCCCCTTCCGGCTCCACAGCCTATTCATTGAGTGTTAATGGTCCGATTGTGGCACCCCATTGCCCTGTTATTCTACTTACACCGGTGGCACCGCACAGTTTGAGTATGCGCCCGGTTGTCATTCCGGATGATGCTACGGTAAATTTGAAGGTGTTTTCTCGAAGTTCCTCTTTTACAATTGCAATAGATGGTCGCTTTTCCGTATTTCCCTCGGGAGTGCCGATTGTCATCCGCCAATCAGAGCATAGGGTTTCGATGATCCGATTGGGCTCGCACTCTTTTTATGAAACCCTTAGAACCAAACTTATGTGGGGGAAAAACCTTCGCTGATATATTCCTTTTTATCCTTATTCTTGTCTTTATCTCTCTTTTCGCTATCCATTGATAGGGAATGCGGAAAGGGTAACTTGGCTATTTGACAATGAAGAAGAGATGAATCAACGCAGAGTGAAATCTGTTGTTGTATAGGAATTTATGTCGCATTTATGTGGATTTGTTCGGACAAAAAGTCTAAAAAGAGCTCTCTTTGAGCTCTTTTTGGCATGAAAATATCGTTGGGTATTGCTCTTGTATATCTTTCTGTAAACAATAAAAAGAAAAGAATATGAGCAATCAACAAAACAATCAACAAGAGGCTTTGAGCAAGTATGCAAGAGATTTGTGTCAAGCTGCAGCGGAAAACAAACTTGACCCGGTGATTGGTAGAGACGATGAAATTCGAAGAATGCTGCAAATCCTCTCCCGACGAACAAAAAACAATCCCATACTCATAGGAGAGCCCGGAGTGGGAAAAACTGCCATCGTGGAGGGATTGGCACACCGCATCGTGCGAGGCGACGTGCCCGAAAATCTTAAAGGGAAGAAGATTTATTCTTTGGATATGGGTGCTCTTATTGCAGGGGCTAAGTACCAAGGAGAGTTTGAAGAGCGTCTCAAAGGCGTGATAAAAGAGGTTATTGACAGCCAAGGGGGTATTATTTTATTCATTGACGAGATCCATACTCTTGTGGGCGCAGGTGGCGGTGCAAGCTCTCTGGATGCGGCGAACATCCTAAAACCGGCATTGGCAAGGGGTGAGTTGAGAGCTATTGGAGCAACCACTTTGGACGAATACCGCAAATACTTTGAGGCAGATAAGGCTTTGGAGCGTCGGTTTCAAATGGTTGTGGTGGAAGAGCCGGACGAAGCAGCCACCATATCTATATTGCGCGGATTGAAAGAACGCTACGAAAACCACCATAAGGTGCGCATCTTGGATGAAGCTCTCCTCTCTGCCGTACATCTTTCGCATCGATATATAACGGATCGATTTCTTCCCGATAAGGCGATAGATTTGGTCGATGAAGCAGCAGCTCGTTTGCGCATTCAAATAGATTCCATGCCCGAAGAATTGGATGAAATCAGCCGCCGCATAAAGCAGTTGGAGATAGAGAGAGAAGCCATTAAAAAGGAGAATGATGAGCCTAAGATGAAACAGCTTTCTACCGACATAGCTTTGCTGAAAGAGCGAGAGGGGACATTGTCTCAGCGTTGGAAGGCAGAAAAGGAGATCATCAATGGCATTCAGCAAAAGAAAATAGAGATAGAGCAGCTTACACAGCAGGCAGAACGTGCCGAGCGAGAGGGAGATTACGGAAAGGTGGCAGAAATTCGATATGGGAAAATAGAGGAATTGACGCGTGCCATCGAGGCAGAGTCGGAAAGATTGGAGAGCTTACGTCAAGGGGAAGGAATGATTAAAGAGGTAGTCTCTGCCGATGATATTGCCGATATTGTTGCCAAATGGACAGGAATACCCATCAGTCGCATGATGCGCAGTGAAAGGGAAAAGCTATTGACTCTTGAGGAAGAATTGCATAAACGTGTTGTTGGACAAGAGGATGCCATACGTGCCGTTTCGGATGCCATTCGTCGTTCTCGAGCCGGTTTACAAGATCCCAAGCGACCCATTGGTAGCTTTATATTCCTGGGTACCACGGGGGTGGGCAAAACGGAGCTTGCCAAGGCATTGGCGGAGTGTCTCTTCGATGATGAGAATATGATGACGCGTATCGATATGAGCGAATACCAGGAAAAGTTTGCTGCCACTCGTCTCATCGGAGCGCCTCCCGGATATGTAGGCTACGATGAGGGAGGACAGCTTACGGAGGCTATTCGGCGCAAGCCCTATTCCGTGGTGCTTTTTGATGAAATAGAGAAGGCGCATCCCGATGTTTTCAACCTTTTACTCCAAGTTTTGGACGATGGGCGTCTTACGGACAGTAAGGGGCATGTGGTGAATTTCAAGAATACGATCATCATAATGACCTCCAATTTGGGAAGCTCCATCATCAATGAACGAATGAGCGGGATGAATGAAGAAAACCGATCTCTCCTTATCGATCAAGCGCAGCAAGAAGTTCTGTCCCTTCTCAAACAGAGCATGAGACCGGAGTTTCTCAATCGAATTGATGAGATTGTCGTGTTCAATCCTTTGGATCGAGAAGAGATACGCACCATTGTTCGCTTACAACTGGACGGAATTGCACGCAGGTTGAAAGTCAATGGGATAGAACTTTGTTACTCTCCAAAAGCTTTGGAATACCTTGCCCAAGCCGGATACAGTCCCGAATTTGGAGCCCGAGCTTTGAAGCGGGTATTGCAACGAGAGGTACTCAACGAACTTTCAAAAGCTCTATTGGCAGGTACCATACAACAGGAATATCCGATTACGATAGATGTTGCCGAGGAGGGGGGAATTGTCTTCCGTAATTCAAATTGATTTTTGAAAGAACTACCGGAGTCTGTGGAGCCTCTTGTTCGTTTCCAAAACGAGCGAGAGGCTTTCTTTTTGTTGTGCGTGGTGCTTCATTCATAAATAAGGAGTAACTTTGTGGATAACAAAATGTAAAGAGAAACAATAATATCAATCATTTATGGAGATTGTAAAGATTACAGGACGTGAGATATTGGACTCACGAGGCAACCCTACGGTAGAGGTAGAGGTTGTGTTGGATAGCGGTTTTATCGGTCGTGCAGCGGTGCCCAGTGGAGCATCTACGGGCGAAAATGAAGCTATCGAATTGCGCGACGGAGACAAGCAACGCTACCTTGGTAAGGGGGTACTCAAAGCGGTTGAAAATGTGAACGAAATCATAGCCCCTGCGCTTTTCGGAATGTCTGCATTGGACCAACGTTCCATAGATCAAAAGCTGATCGAATTGGACGGAACCAAAACCAAGTCCAATCTCGGAGCCAATGCGATGCTGGGTGTCTCTCTTGCTGTGGCAAAAGCTGCTGCTGCGGAGTTGGATATACCTCTCTATCGTTATATTGGCGGAACGAATGCCTATGTACTTCCTGTACCCATGATGAACATTATCAATGGTGGTTCGCACAGCGATGCTCCCATTGCATTTCAGGAGTTTATGATACGCCCTGTGGGGGCTTGTTGCTTCCGCGAGGGTCTTCGTATGGGAGCAGAAGTCTTTCATGCATTAAAAAAAGTACTCCACGCTCGTGGTTTGAGCACCGCAGTGGGCGATGAAGGTGGTTTCGCACCCGCTTTGGAAGGAACGGAAGATGCCTTGAATAGCATTATCGAAGCTATTCGCACGGCGGGCTATGAGCCGGGCAAAGATGTAACCATTGCTCTTGACTGTGCTTCCAGCGAGTTCTATAAGGATGGTGTTTATGACTATTCCAAGTTTGAAGGGGCAAATGGAGCCAAACGCAGTGCCGACGAGCAAGTGGCTTATCTTAAAGAATTGACGGAGAAATATCCTATCGATTCTATCGAGGACGGTATGTCTGAAAATGATTGGGCAGGATGGAAGAAGCTCACCGAAGCCATCGGTGGCAAGTGCCAATTAGTAGGTGATGACCTTTTTGTTACCAATGTGGAGTTTTTGCGTCGCGGTATAGCTGAGGGGTGCGCCAATTCGATCCTCATCAAAGTAAATCAAATCGGCACATTGAGCGAAACTTTGGATGCAATTGATATGGCACATCGTCATGGATATACTTCAGTAACATCGCATCGTTCGGGAGAAACCGAAGATACCACAATTGCTGATATTGCCGTTGCCACTAACTCGGGTCAGATCAAAACCGGTTCACTGAGTCGTACCGACCGTATTGCCAAATACAATCAATTGCTCCGTATCGAAGAGGAGTTGGGTGAACGTGCCGTGTATGGTTACAAACGTATTCGCTAATTAACCGATAAGGTATTTTTTTACTTATAGGAAGCTATGACTCGGACAATGAGTTGTAGCTTCTTTTTTATTCTATTGGGTTATCGACCGTCTCTTTGCTCCTTTTTGTTAATTCGATTTTTAGTCTTTGTAGATTGTTTCTTGTGGGGATAATTCGGTCAGTTTGTAAACTGATATGTCTGTGTATGAGAGTCTTTTCATTAGCAAAAATCTCTCGTTTTCGGGTGGACAAAATCAAGAGGTAATAAAGAGGATATTGCAAATCGAAACAAATGCTAAACGGTCGAAAATGGATAATCCGAAGAGATTTTTTTGGATCGTTTTAGTGGGATTTTCTTAGCCCTACTTGGTGTTCCTCCTCTTGCCTTCATACTTGATTTTTAAGGGAAGCGAATGGACTGTTTTTTTTGAATGCATACAAACCGAATTTTGTATGCATTCAATTTGGTTTTTGTTCGCATTCATTTTTGAGTTTGTATGCATTCAATCGCAAGGACAATTGTATACATCTTGCAACGTCCTGCAGATGGGTCTGTATTTTTTCCGTTTTGCTTGTCGAAAACAGCGCAAAATCTACTATCTTTGTTCCACTTAAGTATAATGAGATAACATTGCGCTTCAAAGCGACTTATGGAAAAGATAGAAAGAAAAATCAGAAGAGCCCTTATTTCGGTGTTTCACAAAGATGGTTTGGACGAAATTATCCGAGCTCTTCATGCCTTAGAGGTAGAACTTGTATCAACAGGAGGAACGAAAGATTACATAGAATCTCTGGGTATTCCGGCTGTTGCCGTGGAGGATTTAACTCAATATCCGTCCATGCTGGGCGGTCGGGTAAAGACGTTGCACCCTGCCGTTTTTGGCGGTATTTTGGCACGTAGAGAGCACGAACAGGACCAAAGAGAGGTGGCAGAATTTGATATCCGCCTTTTTGACCTTGTGATCGTGGATTTATATCCCTTTGCCGATACGGTTGCTTCCGGAGCAAATGAAGAGGATATTATCGAAAAAATAGATATTGGCGGCATCTCTTTGATCAGAGGGGCAGCGAAAAATTTCCAAGATGTTTTGATCATATCCTCTGTGCAGCAATATCAATCTCTATTGGGCATCTTGAAAGAGCAAGCGGGTGTAACCTCGCTTGAGGAGCGTAAGTATTTTGCCAAGATGGCTTTTGCCGTTTCTTCGGGATACGATACAGAGATTTTCCGTTACTTCGATGGGGATGCTCTGTCTGCTTTTCGTGTGGCAACGGATCATCTCAATGTATTGCGCTATGGAGAAAATCCGCATCAAAAGGGGTATTTCTTTGGAAATTTAGGTGCCTATTTTGACAAATTGCAAGGCAAGGAGATTTCATATAACAATTTGCAAGATATTGCTGCGGCATGTGAATTGATTGCCGAATATAAGGCTCCCACATTTGCCGTTTTGAAGCATAATAACCCCTGTGGAATTGCCACACGAGAGACAATTCAAGAGGCTTGGACAGCTGCATTGGCGTGCGACCCCGAGTCGGCTTTCGGAGGCATACTTATTGCCAATCGACCAATAGACAAGCCCACAGCCGAGGCTATCGGAGATCTTTTCTTTGAGGTTTTGGTGGCTCCCGATTATGATAACGAGGCACTGGCTCTCCTCACGCAAAAGACAAAGCGCATATTGTTGCTGCAAAAAGCTGCCATCCCCTCTGACTATACTTTCCGTTCGGCATTGGGTGGTGTGTTGCTGCAAGAGTGCGATACCTATAATGAAGAGGCAAGAGCTTTCGAGGTGGTTACTCAAAAAACTCCCACGGAGGATGAATTGGATGATTTCGTCTTTGCGCAAAAGGTAGTTAAGCACTGCAAAAGCAATGCAATAGCCCTTGCCAAAGACAGTTGCCTCTTAGCCGTGGGGATAGGTCAAACCTCTCGTGTTTCTGCTTTGCAACAAGCCATAGCAAAAGCACGTAAGTTCGGTTTCGATTTGCAAGGGGCTGTGTTGGCAAGCGATGCTTTCTTCCCCTTTGACGACTGCGTTGCATTGGCAGCGGAAGCGGGTATAACAGCCATCGTACAACCCGGTGGTTCGCTCAGAGACAAGGACAGCATTAAGAAAGCGGACGAATTGGGCATCGCCATGGTTATGACCGGGGTGCGCCACTTCAAGCATTGATTATTTTTGGATATAAGCATTGGCATAGAATAACATTTGTATATGGGACTCTTTTCTTTCAAACAGGAATTGGCAATAGATTTGGGAACAGCCAATACCGTGATTACCAAAGACGGAAAGATTGTACTTGATGAACCTTCGGTTGTGGCTTTTGATCTGCGCACCAACGAGGTGCTGGCAATAGGTCATGAAGCACGAGAAATGTATGAGAAGGGGCATGCTTATATACGCACCGTGCGTCCTTTGCGAGACGGTGTGATTGCGGATTTCAGCGCCGCCGAGCAGATGATCAGAGGCATGATTAAAAGCCTGAATAAGAAGTCGCGCAGGCTGTTTAATCCTTCTCTTCGTATGGTGGTGTGCATTCCATCGGGCAGTACACAGGTAGAGATAAGAGCTGTACATGACTCTTGCGAACATGCCGGAGGGCGAGAGGTGTATATGCTGTTTGAGCCCATGGCTGCCGCTATCGGTATTGGCATAGATGTATTGGCTCCTCAGGGGAATATGATTGTGGATATAGGCGGTGGAACGACCGAAATAGCTGTTATCTCCTATGGAGGTATCGCCACGAAGCAATCCATTCGTACGGCAGGCGATGAGTTCACCAACGACATTATGAACTATATGCGTCAGAAGCATAATGTGCGTATAGGCGAACGTACGGCAGAGCTTATCAAGATCAATGTGGGGTCTGCTCTCAAGGATTTGGATGAAACTCCGCCCGATTACGAGGTTTGCGGAGCTGATCAAATGGATACATTGCCACGCAAAATATCGGTTTCCTCTACCGAAATAGCCGGTTGTTTGGACCCCTCCATTGCCAAAATAGAGGCTGCCATCCTTAAAACATTGGAGGAAACTCCTCCCGAGCTCTACGGAGATGTAATAAACAACGGTATAAATCTGACAGGAGGAGGGGCTTTGCTGAGAGGTTTGGACAAAAGACTCACCAACCGATTTGGGATAAAGTTTGTGGTTCCAGAAGAGCCGTTGCATGCTGTTGCCAAAGGAACAGGTATTGCGCTGAAAAATATAGACACTTTCAACTTTTTGATCCAGTAAAAAGAGATACCATCTGTGAGGATGGTAGGACACCAAGTGCAACGAATTGTCGAGTTTATTGTAAACAAAGGGCATTGGCTACTCCTCATTCTTTTTGAGGTGGTAGCTTTTGCTTTGTTGTTCAATGGAAACATCTACCATCGGTTTATCAACTTGACCTACTCGAATTACTTTGTCGGATCCCTTTTGCAAGTTTCCGGAGAGTTGGCGAGTTACGTCCAACTTCGACAAAAGAATGAAGCACTGTTGGAACAAAATGCACGCTTGGAGTCGAAGTATCTATCCCTCAAACAGCAGGTGGAGCATGCTGTTGCCGACACCATATCTCCATTTGCTTTTGTCCCCGATTCGCTCACGCCACCATCGCCGCTTGAGTATGTAACTGCTCGGGTAGTGAGCTCTTCCATAAACAAGACGCATAACTTGTTGGTAATCAACAAAGGGGAGGCTGTTGGTATAAAAAAGGACATGGGAGTGATGTCTGCACGTGGAGTTGTGGGAATTGTTTCTTCTGTTTCTCAAGACTACTCGGTGGTTGTGCCGCTCATCAATCCTACGATAAAACTTAGTTGTAAACTTCAAAAAACGGGACATTTTGGTTATCTCTCTTGGAGCGATCCGGGTAAAAGTATCACTCGTTTGACCGATTTGCCTAATCATGTATCCTTCCGTCAAGGAGATACGGTGGTTACAAGTGGTTACTCTTCGGTCTTTCCACCCAATTTATTCGTGGGTACCGTAGGCAAAGTGGAGCAACCCAAAGATGATTTATCTTGGTCACCTTCCTATGTTCCGGTAGTTTTGGGTACGGACTTTGCAACGTTAGACTTTGTGTATGTAATAAAGAGTGGGGCAGTTTTGCCCCGAAGAGAATTGGATTCTTTGCTAACTCCGAGTGATTTATGACAATAAAATCTATATTTCTCTTTCTACAAACGATAATTGTCTTGTTGCTGCAGGTGTGGGTATTTAATCCTCTCTATGTATTCCGCATAGCAACTCCGTTTCCCTATCTTTTGCTTTTATTCCTCCTTCCCATCGGCTTATCCAAAGTGAAAGTTACCTTTTTTAGTGCCTTATTCGGCTTCGTTTTGGATATTCTTTCAGGTACTCCGGGGTTACATTTGGCAGCTTTTACGGCTACCGGTTTTTTACGCAACTATCTGTTGCATTTCTTTGTAGATAGCGAAACGGATCTTCTCTCTTCTCCCATAAAAGGAATACGAACGGGAGGAGTCGCATTGCTTTTGTTTCTATTGGTGGTAGCTCATCACACAATTCTTTTTGGTTTAGATTCCTTTTCAGCCTTTCATATAGGTTATTTTCTACAACGTTTGGGGGGGAGCATCCTCATTACTTATCTCATTGTACTTGTACTTATCCTCCTGATGGGCAAGGGCGTCAAGAAGCGTCCTACACATCTTTAGGGTAATGAGTTGAAGAAATTCAGGGGTATGAAGAGGGAAAAAGGGAGTGATTTGCAGCGGATAATCTTTCTGTCTGTTATTGCCGTACTCATTGTACTGGGTTATATCGCTCGTCTTTTTTATTTACAGATCTTGAGTCCTGAATACAAAGCCAAGGCAGAGAGAAATGCGTTCTATTATAGAACCATATATCCCGAGCGAGGAGTTATTTTCGATCGCACGGGGCGGTTGCTGGTATTTAATGAACCCGCCTACGACATATTGGTGGTAAACAAGGAGGTTAAAGATCTTGATACATTGGAGTTTTGCCGATTCCTCGGAGTGGATATTGATTGGGTGCGTCGCCGTTTTGAGTTTATAAAAGATAGAACCCAAAACCCGGGCTATTCGCCCTACACGCCACAAACATTGCTGACGCAAATCAATGTGCAAAATGCAGGACGTTTTCAGGAACATCTCTATAAATTCCCAGGATTTTCGGTACAGCACCGGTCTGTCAGAAAGTATGACACCTCGGCAGCAGCGCACATATTGGGGTATATGTCGGAGTGTAATCAAAACGAAATCGCCAATGATAGCACCTTGGCGCTGGGAGATTACATTGGCAAGTCCGGAGTTGAACGCTTCTATGATCGACAGTTGCGGGGAGAAAAAGGCTACACGATTATGTTGCGAGATGTGCGTGGACGCATTAAAGGGCGCCACAACAATGGATTGGATGACACTCAAGAGAAAAGAGGAAGCAACATTTCACTGAGCATAGACATCGAACTACAAAAGCTGGGCGAGGATTTGATGAGGGGAAAGAGAGGGGCTATTGTTATGATAGAGCCACAAACGGGCGAAGTGCTTTGTTTGGTTACCAGTCCCGGTTTTGAACCTTCATTGTTGTCAGGACGCGATTTCGCCAAAAACCATATCTTCTTGGAAAAAGAGCGAGGGAAACCTCTCTTTAATAGAGCCATTCAGGGAGCTTACCCCCCGGGTTCTACGTTCAAAACAGCGCAAGCTGCGATATTCCTGAATGAAAAAGTAATATCGCCTACCACTCAATTCACTTGCTACAATGGCTATCCGCGTCTGCGTAATAAACCGGCTTGCCACCCACATACTTCTCCTCTTTCGATTGAATATGCTTTGACTACTTCTTGCAATGCGTTCTTTTGTTGGGGACTCCATTATATGTTGGATGATCGCTCTCGTTACCCCTCTGTACAGGAAGCCTTTACACGGTGGAAAGATTATATGGTTTCTTTCGGTTGTGGCTATCCTTTGGGGATTGACTTACCGGGAGAGAAGAGGGGATTTATCCCCAATAGTGATTATTATGATAAGTGGTACAAAAATCGTTGGTCTTCTTCCAGTATAATTTCCAACTCCATTGGACAGGGAGAGGTGCTCATGACTCCGTTGCAGATGGCGAACTTAGCTGCCATCATAGCCAATAGGGGGTATTACCATGTGCCTCATATTGTTCGAGAAGTGTCCGGTAAGGAGTTGGATACGCTCTACACTCAAAAACGTTTCACCGATGTGCAGGCAGAGTATTGGGAATATGTGGTGCGAGGAATGGCAGGTGCTGTAACCGCAGGGACTTGTCATGCAGCCAACTTTGCCCCCGGAGAGATTGAAGTATGTGGTAAAACCGGAACTGCAGAGAATAAACACGGAAAAGATCATTCGGCATTTATTGGTTTTGCTCCTCGCAATAATCCACAAGTGGCAATTGCAGTTTATGTGGAAAACGGGGGGTTCGGAGCAACTTTTGGGGTTCCCATCGGAAGAGTTATGATGGAATACTATCTCCGAGAAGGTAACCTCTCTTCGGTTTCTTCGAGTATTGCAGAACAGATGAAACATAGGACTATATCTTATACAGATGGCACCAAATAAACCCATTTCTATTTTCGCACGTTTGGATTGGTTTACTATAATAATCTATCTTTTGCTGGTCGTGGCAGGATGGTTTATGATTTGTGCCGCAAGTTATAGCTACGATACGGAGCAATTGGTTACTTCGGGCAGCAGACCGATGATGCAATTGGTGTGGATCGGTTTGGGGCTTCTGTTGATTTTTATTTTACTGACTGTAGATGTCGGATGGCTTGAGAGTTTGACTCCGATTCTCTATGTTGCCATGCTGGGCTTGTTGCTGATCACTATTTTCGTGGCACCTGATATTAAAGGGTCTCGCTCTTGGTTGGTGCTGGGACCTCTGAGATTGCAGCCTGCGGAGTTTGCCAAAATAACTACTTCTCTAATGCTTGCCGTTACCATGAACCGATATGCTTTTAAGCTGTCTACATGGCGTTCTTATACAGAGGTGTTTGGTATTATTTTGTTGCCCGTATTGTTGATCTTTTTGGAACAGGAAACGGGTTCAGCTCTTGTTTATACAGCTCTTTTCTTGGCGTTGTATCGCGAGGGGCTTTCGGGATTTATTTTAGGATCGGCTTTTTTGGCTGTGGTGCTTTTTGTGGCAGCACTCTCTTTGAATGATGTTTATTGGGGGCACACGCAAGCTGATATTTGGTGTTGGGCAACGATTGTTTTGATTGCCTCTTTGGTATTGCTTATCTTACGTCCGATAAAAAATAAAAAGTTATTCCGATGGCTGCTGATTGCCGAGGGTTTGCTTTACGTATTGGGCTGGAGTGTTAGTTTCTTCTTCCCCGTAGATTATGCCTATGTGGCATTGCTGCAACTGGCATTGTTGCTTGTTTTTTGCTTGCAACAAGCCTTTCGTTACTATATTAAACGCTATTTCTTGGTTTTCTTCTTTGCCATTGCTTGTGTTTTTTATAGCCTTTCGGTTTCATTTGTCTTTGAGAATATATTGCAACCACATCAACAGGTGCGTATTGCGGTAGCTTTGGGGCTGAAAGAAGATCCCAAAGGAGTGGGATATAATGTAAATCAAGCTAAGATCGCAGTTGGCTCCGGGGGACTTACGGGAAAGGGCTTTCTCCAAGGCACTCAAACCAAGTTGAATTATGTCCCCGAACAAGATACAGACTTCATTTTCTGTACCGTGGGAGAGGAAATGGGGTTCGTAGGTTCGGCTTCTCTGCTTTTGGTATATCTGTTGCTTATCTTGCGCATCTACTATTTGTCCGAACGTCAGACCAGTCCATTTGGACGAGTGTATGGCTATTGCGTGGCATCTATATTGCTATTCCACTTGGCAATAAATGTAGGGATGGTCATTGGTTTGGTCCCCGTTATTGGTATTCCTCTTCCTTTTTTTAGTTACGGAGGTTCTTCGTTATGGGGATTTACCATACTCCTCTTTTTATTTTTGCGTATAGATGCATCCCGAAAAACAGAAAGTGCGGGGGCTACTCCGGCTCTAAGAGGGCTTCTGTAACTTCTCATCACTGATGGCTCGGAATGCTTGATACCGCTTGTTGCTTCTCCTGTTCGGAGTGCTCTGCTTCTTCGAGGGATAGGCAAGCGAGAATTATCATTGGTGAGAGTGCGTCCAAAAGATGCCGAGCAATCTCGCAATCGCTCGGTATCTTTTTTCGGATTGCTCGGTATCTTTTTCGCGATAAATCGAGTATATTTGCGTCATCGGTACAAAGCAACATCTTCCGCAAGCGAAATCCTCCGACTTCGGGAGAGAAAACAAAGTCCATCCCCTCTCTAAAGCCTTTTTGTCGAATAGCTCCATGTATGGAAAAAAGTTTTGCTCCCGAATAAATGACTTTTTTGGGGCATGTGAGGGAACTTTTGCGTGCGACAAATCGAGGTGCGTGAAACTGAACAATGCTGTCTAATGAGGTACTAAGTATTCCCTTTATTGCAGAGGGCGCAATATTTTTGTACCTTTGCACAACTCTTTTATCCTGTGTTAGTAAAGATGCGACAACAATATATTTCTAAGAAGAAAAAAACATTTCACACACGTTTTATAGCAATTGTAAGTATAGCCCTCCCCTTGTTCACCTTGGCGTGGATCGGTGTTGTGGAGGCTTTTCAAAGAGGTGTGGATAAGGAGAGCCGGGAAAATCTGACTTTTTTGATAAGTTTGGACAAGGATTTCTCTCAAGAACAAAGTACAGCTTTTTTACACTCTTTGCAGCGGCACTCTTTCGTCAAAGATGCCCGTTATATATCACCGGAAGATGCTGCAAAGGAATTGGAGCAAGAATTGGGCGAAAACCCGGAAACTGTATTGGGCTACAATCCCTTGTCTCCTTCCATAGAGTTACATCTTAAGGCGGAATATACTCATCCCGACAGTCTGCCCAAAGTCGATGCTCTTATAGAAGAGTTGAAGGGTGTGGATAAGTTTATGTATCGTTCTGATATGTTTGATATTGTCTATAAGCGGATGGAAAAGTCCTCTTACGTTCTTTGGGCTATTTCTTTACTTCTTCTCATAATGGCAATTATTCAGATAAACAACACCACCCATTTGATGATCTACTCGAAGAGATTTTTAATTCGCTCGATGACTCTTTTGGGGGCAGAGAGAGGTTTGATTTGTCGTCCATTCATAGTTTATAGCATGGGTAATGGTTTATTGGGAGCCTGTTTTGCCATCGCTCTTTTCTTCTCCTCTGTTGTTGCTTTGGATTACTATTTGCATTTGCCCGTATTTAAGTACATGGGATGGGGTGAATTGGGGCTTATAGCTGCTGTAATGGTATTGGTAGGAGTTTTACTCTCTACGCTCTCATCGTTTTTCTCCACCCTTCGATACATCCGTATGGATAAGGGGCGCATTGTCCTTAGTTGAAATGATCCGATACATTCGGAATAGTAATGTTTTAGATTGAATACTATGATTTTTGGAAAGAATAACTATATCTTAATAGCCTTGTCTCTGTTTCTTATAGTCCTGGGCTTCGCACTGATGTCCGGAGGAGGTTCCGTGGATGGAGTGAGTTTTAACCCGGCTATCTTCAGCACACGAAGGATAATAGTAGCTCCTATTGTTTCTTTGTTGGGTTTTTTGCTTATGGTGATTGCTATTATGTTGCCCCAAAGAACCACACAAAAGAAGGAACACTCTTCAAAGGACTAATTGAGGGAGAGAATGACGCTATTAGAGACGATAATTCTTGCTATTGTGGAGGGGCTTACAGAATTTTTGCCCATATCCTCCACGGGACATCTTATGCTTACTCAGGCGTTTTTGGGGATGCAGTCTACGGAGTATGTCCGAGCTTTTACCGTATTTATACAGCTGGGGGCAATTTTATCCGTAGTTACACTCTATTGGAAGCGTTTTTTCTATCCTTTTCAATCCGAGGTCGGTGAGAATAATAAGGGTAGAGTAGGGAAAAAGTTTCATTGGAAAGAACTATTTCTTTTTTATTCTAAACTTATAGTTGCTTGCCTGCCCGCAGCGATTGCAGGTGTTTTTTTAGAGCCTTACATAGATCATCTTTTATCTAATGTGTATGTCTTTGCTGTGATGTTGCTTTTGGGGGGCATATTGATGCTTTTTGTGGATAAGCTCTTTGCCTCCTCTAAGGGAGAAAAGGTCTCTTTTTCCAATGCTTTTTTCATAGGTCTCTACCAGTGTATTGCCATGATCCCCGGTGTTTCTCGCTCTATGGCGACCATTGTGGGGGGACAGCAACAAGGATTGTCTCGAAAGCAAGCTGCCGAGTTTTCATTCTTTTTGGCAGTGCCTGTAATGTTTGGTGCCACACTCCTCAAAGCATATAAGTTGTTTCAAGCAAAAGGGATGGAAGTGTTTGTAGAGAATGCGACATCTCTGATTTTAGGGAATATCGTTGCTTTTATAGTGGCTATTTTTGCCATGCGTTTTTTTATAAACTTCCTGACTAAGTTTGGCTTCAAATACTTTGGTTATTACCGTATTGTAGTTGGTCTTTTAATCTTGATACTCCTTTTTGCAGGGGTTCCTTTGGAGCTTGAATAAGTATGATACACTCAAAGAAGTCAAGCGAAACAACTATTTTACTCCGCACAGGAGCGATAATACCCATCGATAAACCTCTTGATTGGACCTCCTTTGATGTGGTCAATCGTTTTCGGATCCAAGTAAAGCAGACTTTGGGTTTGAAAAAGATAAAGGTAGGTCATACGGGGACGCTCGACCCAAAGGCGACAGGCTTATTGTTGCTTTGTACGGGGCGAGCCACCAAGCGCATAGAAGAACTGATGCTTGACACAAAAGAGTATATTGCCACTCTCAAATTGGGAGCAACGACTCCCTCTTTTGATACAGAGCATCCCGAAGACGCTTCCTATCCCTATGAACATATTACAC
Source organism: Porphyromonas sp. (assembly GCA_041848345.1). Taxonomy (GTDB): domain Bacteria; phylum Bacteroidota; class Bacteroidia; order Bacteroidales; family Porphyromonadaceae; genus Porphyromonas. The sequence goes on along the minus strand of JBGZIN010000090.1, from coordinate 8,756 downwards.
AAGAGAAAGTAGAGGAGTGTTTGGCTGCTTTTCGAGGTGTTATACAGCAGGTGCCCCCGATCTATTCGGCAGTTTCAATCAATGGAAAGCGTGCCTACGATTTGGCTCGTAAGGGGCGTACGGCAGATCTGCCCGCAAAGACGATAACCATTCAGGAGTTGGAGATAGAGAGTGTGGAGCTTCCTTATGTAACATTGCGTGTGGTGTGTGGTAAGGGTACTTATATACGTTCACTTGCTCGAGATTTGGGAGAAGCCTTAGGCAGTGGTGCATATTTGACCGCACTGAGACGCACCCGTTTGGGAAGTATTTCCGTAGAGGATGCCTATTCGTTGGAAGAGTTGCCTGCGTTGCTTTCTTCTGCCGCTTTGACAGAAGAGGGTTTCCCGGATTTAGTGCCTCTGTAAAAGAGATAGATGAACGCTTTTCCATTTCCATTTGTTTTAGATACACGTGCATTATTATTACTAAGAAGAATATTACTTAATGAAACTTTCTGAGTTCGATTTCAAACTGCCCGAGCATCTTATAGCCTCGCGTCCTACCCAGCATCGAGATGAGTCTCGTTTAATGGTTCTCAATCGTAAAGATGGTTCTATAGAACATCGAGTTTTTAAGGACATTATTAATTACTTTGGCAAGGGAGATACTTTTGTTTTTAACAATACAAAAGTGATTCCGGCTCGTCTTTATGGGAAGAAAGAGAAGACTATGGCACGCATAGAGGTCTTTCTGTTGAGAGAGTTAAATAAAGACATTAAGTTGTGGGATGTATTGGTAGATCCTGCTCGTAAAATAAGAATTGGTAATAAACTTTACTTTGGTCCGGACGATGCACTTGTCGCAGAGGTTATAGATAATACAATTAATGGGGGGCGCACTTTGCGCTTTCTCTACGATGGAACCCATGAGGAGTTTAAGTCTTATCTCTACGCATTGGGGGCAGCTCCTCTGCCAAAGTATATGAATAGAGAAGCCGATGCCGAAGACTTGGAGCGTTTTCAAACTATATACGCCTCGGAAGAGGGTGCAGTTATTGCACCGGCAGCAGGGCTTCATTTTAGTCGAGAGCTTCTCAAGAGACTGCAGATAGCAGATTGCAATTTTGCCTATCTCACTCTGCATAATGGGTTGGGCAATTTTGAAAATCAAGATATAGAGGATTTGTCGAAGCATCGTAAGAATAATGAGCAAATGATCATCTCTAAGGAATGTTGCGATATCAGTAATAAGGGAAAAGAGGAGGGTGGTCATATCGTAGCCGTGGGGACTTCCGTATTGCGTGCCTTGGAAACGGCTGTCAGTACCGATGGAAAGATCAAAGAGTACGATGGTTGGACCAATAAATATATCTATCCACCCTATAATGTTGCTTTTGCCACATCTTTAATTACGAATTTTCATATGCCTTTGTCCCTACTTCTTATGATGGCAGCCTCTATTGGAGGATATGACCATGTGATGAATGCTTATGAAGTGGCGATAAAAGAGGAATATCGCTTCGGGGCATATGGAGATGCCATGTTGATTATTTAATAGGACGTTTTTCTTCAGTGGAATGAAGGTTGGCGTACAATCGACTATTGCATACCTTGCTTTGGGAAGTAATCTCGGAGCAAGGTATGTTTTATTACATCGGGCAATCGACAAAATAGCCGAAGAGGTGGGGATAATAGTAGCTATTGCTCCCTTTTATGAAACCTCTCCTTGGGGCTTTGTTTCTGAAAATCAATTTCTGAATACTGTTGTAGCCATACGTACTCTGCTATCCCCCGAAGAACTATTGATCCAAACACAAACTATTGAGCGACTTTTGGGACGTACCAACAAGCATCTCATCGGAGAAACCTATGCAGATCGCACCATAGATATAGATATTCTTTTTTATGGACAAGAGATCATTGCTCAAGGTGATTACTTGCAAATACCGCATCCACTTTTGCATGAACGATTGTTCGTTCTGCAACCATTGGTACAAATAGCTCCTTCTTTAGTGCATCCACAAAAGGGAAAAAGTATAGAAATTCTTCTGTCGGAGCTTCTTTGAATAGTCTTCTTTTCAGATCTCGTACACGTACCAAAACACTTTTCAAGAAGTCTTGTTGAGTTAGAGCTTTTGCCTCTCTTAATCCATCTTTTTCCCCGAATATCGTGCGAATGGTGAAAAGTCCGTTCGCACCCCTCTCTCAAACTTTTACGAAAGAGTTCGGAGCACCTCACATAAGTTTTTCAAAATCTTATGTTACATCTTCGGTAGGGGGATGTTACTTTTTCTTGTCAGATGAGACAGAACGTTTTTAGTAGTCAAAGCGAATGCCGGAACTAAAGGAAAAAGTAAGGGGATGCTCCTTATAGTAGGTATGCAAACGACTGCCATCATTGAAGTAATACGATAGTCCTCCTTCTGCAAAGAGTGATACGTTGGGAGTTATGGCATATCCAACACCAATCCTTCCGTGTAGGGATAATTGCCAGGCTTTTTCGGAAAGATATTCTTTGTCAATTTTGGCAGCAAACATCCGATCTACTTGAACGTTGGAACCTGTGTATAATTGTATTCCTTTGAACTCGGCTAATTGAAAACGTACTCCCAAGGGAATTCCTAAATAATGAATTTGTTGTTTGGCGTGAGCAATAGCCCCCAAGTTGGAAATACGTGCACTTAGCAAAGTATAGGACAAACCCGACTCGATTGATAGAATTGGGTTGAGGGAGTAGGAGAACCGAAATCCAACGTTGAAAGGTTGGGCATGTGTAAAAGTTGCTCTATCGTAGTTGTATTGACTTGAATTGGCATTAGCCAATTGTCTCAGTTGAGATGTGCGTAACAGTGTTTGATTGGGGGTATAGGCTTGACTTCTTTGCGAGGTTGCCGTATTGGCGTATGCCTGTATGGAAAGTTTTTCTTCATAAGCTAAAAACTCTCTTGCTTTAGAGAAACTTTCTTCATCTTTTCTGTTGCTCGGGGGTGGGATAACTCCAATTTCAGAGTGGTTTGTTGAGGGGTGAGAGGTTGTGTCTTTCACCTTATCTGTTGTGGATGCGGACGTTTCTTGTGCAGTTTCTTCCTCTTGTAGAGGATTTTTTTGCTCAATTGTTTTGTCAATCACAGCTCCTTCCAAAGTTTTGGGCTTTTCTTGTACCGGATAAGATGGTAGTTTTTCGTTCTCTACTTGAATAGAGGGAGTGTTGTTCGATAAGGAATTGTTGTCCGCTATAACAACATTTGAAACATTGGGAGAAGAGAGTGGCTGCCTGTTCCGATTCTGATAAATCCAAAAGGTGGTAGCTAACCCAATGGCAACTATAAAGACGGCAGCAATGCCACCGGCACGGTATAGAGAGGAATGAAGTAATGTAAATCGAGGATGGATAGGAAGCTCTTTGCTTAATTGTTCCCATCCTTTTTGAACATTCAAATCGTTGGAGGCAGAAACATCTACCTTGTTTTTGAATGTCCGCAGCCAAGGTTCCAACCGTTGATTATGATTATCTAAAGCCATTGTGTTTATGTCAGTGTGTTATGGGTGTGCCATTCTTTTATATTCCGAGCCAATATCTTTTTGGCTCTTGATAGTTGCGACGAAGAGCTTTTTTCGTTGATGCCCAAGAGAGTCGCTATCTCCTTGTGGGATTTCTCTTCGAAAACATAGAGGTTGAATACGGTTCTATAACCATCGGGAAGGGCTTGGATCATCTGAAGAAGTACTTCCTCACTGATCGTTTCTACTTCGTTTTCTTCGGGAGCTTCATATACTTGTTCGATAGGGGTATCTCGCTCTTCATCAATAGAAAATGTTTGTATACGGTTGTTTTTGCGTAGCTTCATCAAACTTTCATTGATGCATATTCGAGTTAGCCAAGCACGTAAAGAACCTTCCTCTTGATAGGTAAAACGATCGATTTTTTTGAAGATGATTAGAAAGCAATCGTGGAGTAAATCCTTAGAGAGTTCGTCATCTCCCAAGTATCGTTTTATTACATTTAATAGGAGAGGAGCATAGCACTCGTATAAAGTTTGGAAAGCGTGTTTACTTCCCTTTTTGCAAGCTCTATACAACTCCCATTCGTTCATTTCTTAAAGAACCCAACGAATCAATGGTCCATTGTGGAAAAATGTACCGAGGACTTTATTTCCGTCTTTCTCTGTCCAAGCCTCGTAGAAGCTTTCGCCTGAAGGCTCTATACGGTTGGTTAAATATATCGGATAAATATTTTCCCGATACCTTAGCTCCAATCTTTCGCCCTCAAGGGAGTGATCCGCTTGTATGGGACCGAAAAGCAGCAGAGGAGTAGAAAATCCATTGCCGAGGTCTCCCAATAGCAACATGGATTGAGCTGTAAAGGAAAGCGCGTGTTCATCGCTTTCAGGGGATTCTTCTTTTAGGAGCGGATAAGTCTTTCCCCGAAATGTCAAAGAGCAATCGTTGTAGAAAGTCTCATCCAAGACTTCCTTTTTTCTTTCGGCAAAGAATGTGGGGGCGTTCACGGGACGAATGTAAAGAGTAATGGGTCTGAGATCACCTTCTTCGCTTTGTTCGTCCCAAATAGGGTGGTTGGTGGTTAGGGTTATATTGAAAGGAGTGTTGGACGAATGTAGGATATTATTAACCCAGACCTTCGTTTGAAACTTACCATCCTTTGCTGTGTGGGTAAATTTTATTTCATGCTTTTCTCCACCCGGGAGGTAAAGAGAAAACTCCTGCAGGTCGGGGTAAATGGGTTGAAACTCTCCGAATGTTATTCGATACTCCCCCTTAACCTGCTTCACATAGAGAGCCTTGAAAAACTCCGGTATGGCTCGCAACTCTCGATGGGGTCTGTCTTGACAAGAATACATCTCCCCTTTGTAGGAGACCTTTATGTCTTGGAGTAGTTCATATCCATCTTGCGTTGTTGGGTTGATTAGTGATTGTCCCTTTGGAGATACGATACTGATCTCGAAAGAAGAACTTCGGTAGTCCCAAATAATATCATCGGACTTACCCGAAGGACCCATAGAACAACCACTAATCACAATCACAAACAGAAGTAAGAACAAAGAATTAAGTAGTTTCATGTGTTGGTGTGTTGGGCGACTCATTGTTTTTTTCTTCCTATTTTGTGTTGTCTGCAAGGTAAATGCAGCAATCAACAAAATACTGCATGGGGTAAAGAAAAAAATTTCGCCTCTATTATTTTTGTCACCGATGAGTTTCCACAGTTACTCTTTGTCCCAAAAACTATTGAGCTTGAAATCAGCTTTTTTTGCCACTATGAAGCTGCGATAAAAGACTCTTTATTGCTCAAAACGTTTGAGTAATTCGTCAAAGTATTCCCCACGGGTAATGACTCCATCTTTAACCATGACAGACTCTACTCGTCCGATGGCAGCCGGAGTACCGTCGGGGAAGAGGATATATTGATCAAAAACGAGTTTGACTCCTTCCTTGTGACAGTTGAGTGCAGCGATGAATTTGTCTCCGCTGCGCAGTGGTTTTTTGTAGGTAATTTCTACTTTTCGCACGAAAGCGTCTAAGCCTTCGTCGTGCATTTTCCCAAAATTGTCTCCTAAAGATTCGAGAAATTCATGGCGCGTGTGCTCCATATAGTGCTGATAGTTGGCATTGTTCACAACGCCTTGCAAATCGCATTCATAGTCTCTAACCTTTTCTTCCAAGGTGAATAAGTACTTTTTGTCCTTCATAATATCACTGTTATTTTAGAATGATTCTTGAGTTTCGGTGCGCTGTTCCAACACGTATGCACGATCGCCATTACGTACTCTCGCAGGGACAGCGATAGACACGCGCCATCCTTTTTCTCCCACCGATACGGGACTGAGGTCGTATCTAATCTCTTCAATTGTGGTGCGTACCAATCCCGTTGTCGGACCGGTTATGATCAGTTCGTCTCCTAATTTGATGCTGCCCGCTTCCAGTTCCAATTCGGCCACTCCCAACTTGCTGAAGTAGTTCGTTACCTTGGCTTTGTAGACTTTTTGCTGTGTGGCAGCCGAGCCGTATATGTGCGTCCACTCTCCCAATCGTTTCCCTAAATAATAACCATCCCAGAAACCACGATTGAAGACCGTTGCCAAACGCTTGTCCCACTCCAGGATGCGTTCCTCTGTGAATGTGCCATTGAGAACGGCTTCTATGCCCTCTCGATAGCAGCGAACCACGGTATCGACATATTCGGGTCCTCGTGCACGACCTTCTATTTTGAAAACACGCACTCCGGCATCGATCATTTTGTTGAGGAAGTGAATGGATTTCAAATCTTTGGGAGACATGATGTTGGCATTCTCCACTTCGAGTTCGATATTACTCGTGGTGTCGAACACTTGATAGGAGCGTCTGCATATTTGGCTGCAAGAACCCCTATTGGCAGATTTGTTCTGTTCGTGTAGGGAGAGGTAACATTTGCCCGAAACAGCCATGCACAAGGCTCCGTGTACAAACATTTCGATGCGGATGGGCATACCGGAAGGACCCACGATGGGGCGTTCCTTTATGGCTTGATGGATTTTATACACCTGCTCCAAATTGAGCTCACGTGCCAGTACGACTACATCGGCAAACTGAGCATAAAACTCAAGAGCCGCCGTATTGGATATATTCAACTGTGTGGAAAGATGTACCTCCACACCCAACGAGCGTGCATAATTCATGGCAGCCACATCTGCCGCTATAATGGCAGATATTTGGGCTTTGGCGGCGGCACGGATCAGCTGTTGCATATATTCCATATCGCCGTCGTATATGATTGTGTTGATGGTCAAATAGCTTTTGACACCTTTTTCTTGGCATATGCGAGCTATCTGATACAAATCTTTTTCGGTAAAATTGAAGGATGATTTGGAACGCATGTTGAGCCCTTCGACTCCGAAGTATATGCTATTGGCACCTGCGTTGATGGCAGCCATGAGGGATTCGTACGATCCTGCCGGAGCCATTATTTCAAAGTCTGCTCGTGTCAGACTATTATTCTCTCTTATTTCCATGCTGCAAAGGTAATCTCTATTGCACGATACTCCCTTATCCTGAGCAATATATTTGTTTTTACAAAGTGTTTTTCTTGAGGGGTATATTGATTATTGGGGGAAATGGATATACATTGTCGGGTATCTCTTTCGGGGTGAGATAAAAACCTTTATGCTCTTTGGGAAACGCCACCCCACAAGAAAAGTATGTTGCCAATGAAGTGGATAGGCTACCCATCGATCTGTAAAAAGCTAATTGGCGGTTGGACAAAAGTAGGTAACCCTTTGTCTTCTTACAGATATGTGAACTGATCACACTTGCCATTCATATAAAGGCAAACGCATCGTAACTTGTTTGAATAGAGACGTTTCAAGGTGTTTTATTTTCAGTTGAAAAAGTGGTGCCAATTTGAATGCATTGAAATGATGATTTGTATGCATACAAACTCAAAAGTCATAGCATACAAATTTGAGTTTGCATGCATTCAATTTTTTCGATGCACTGTTACATTCGCCCTCTCTCTTGTTACGAAATGGAACGCTTACCATTGCAGATGAAAGTTTGGATGGCATCTTTCACCTTGCAGACACACTCCGAAAGATCGTCGTTGATGAATGTCCGATCAAATTGAGGTGCAAACGAAAGTTCATAAGCGGCTCTTTGCAAGCGACTTTCGATCAGTTCTTTAGTTTCTGTCCCTCGCTTTTCCAATCTTAGACGTAAAGTCTCGATTGACGGCGGTTGAAGAAATATGGACAATGCCTGCTCGCCATAGAGCTCCTTGACCCGAATGGCTCCTTCTACATCAATATCCAACAGAAGATTTTGCCCCAGAGCATCCACTCGCTCTACTTCGCTCTTGAGAGTTCCGTAAAATCTTCCCGGATAGACTTCGACATATTCGATGAAGCGTTCTTGAGCAATGCTTTGTATAAACTCCTCGTTGGAGAGAAAATAATACTCAACCCCATGCCGCTCGCTCCCACGAGGGGCTCGATTGGTGGCAGAAATGGAGAAAGAGAGTTGTAGCCCGGCATCTTTCATGAGTTGTTCGATGACGGTTCCCTTTCCGGTTCCTGATGGACCCGATATGATTATTATCTGAGGCATATAATATGTAGGCTGTTGTGCTGTTTATAGAATGTTGAGTACTTGTTCTTTGATTTGTTCGAGCTCGTCTTTCATCTGTACAACTAACTTCTGCATCTCTGCATTGTTGCTTTTAGAACCGAGTGTATTGATTTCGCGCCCTATTTCTTGGGCGATGAACCCAAGTTTTTTACCAACACCGCTTTCATTGCCCGCATCCATTGTCTCTATGAAATAGCGGATATGATGGGCAAGGCGGCTCTTCTCTTCGTTGATGTCCAACTTCTCTATGTAGTATATGATCTCTTGTTCCAAACGATTGTTGTCGATGGTAACTCCTTCCAATTTGGCGAGTTCTTCGGAAAACTTCTGACGAATGTTTCTGATACGCTCTTCCTCAAAAGGAGTTACCTGTTCCAAAAAGAGAGATATGTTTTGGAGTTTTTCGGTAAAGACATTCCCGATCATAGCCCCTTCCTGAGTGCGAAAGGAGCGTAGTCCCTCCACAGCTTCTCGAAGAGCGTTTTCCAATTCTTTCCATTCATATTCTTCGATATTAGTGGCAACCTCTTGCGTGGGGAGAAGAGAGCCGGGCAGAGTCAATAAGCGTGCCAATATGTCTTCGGGGCAAGAAACTCCCAATTGAAGAGCAATATCTTTGACCTCTTGATAGTAGCTTGTGATGCGGTTGTGATCAAAGAT
>JBGZIN010000089.1:0-20842 GCA_041848345.1 Porphyromonas sp. | reverse complement strand
CAGGGCTGACGCATTAAAAAGTTGCTAGCTTTGTAGTCGTAAAGCAAAAGCTAAGTATAAACCCATAACTATAACAAGCATATGTACGCCCAACTACTGAATAGCCTTCGCCTAGTCTCGGATCCACGCAGAGACAGAAGAAAGGTCTATCCTCTTGATTATATTCTATTTATCATCTTCGCCTCTACCATGTCGGGCTGTCGCTCTTGGTACGAGATTGAGGACTACGCCGAAGACTGGGAAGACAGCATTAAGGCCATTTATCGCAGTCTTTCAGGCGATACTACAGACTACGATCTCCCCGCACACGACACACTAAACCGAGTTGTCAGTCTCCTAGACCCAGAGCATTTCGAGAAAGCTTATCGCACTTGGCTGATGAGCTTCCTCCCGATTGGAGACGAGAAGCATTTATGCCTCGATGGCAAGACAATGCGAGGCGTGAAGAAGCTTGATTTTGAGCATTCTGCGCACGTTGTATCAGCCTATAATCCAGCAGAAATGGCGAGCATAGCTCAGGTTTATCTGGACAGCAAGAGCAATGAAATTAATGGGATAAAGCTCCTCTTGGAGCAATTGGACCTGAGCGATACGCTTGTGAGTATCGATGCCATAGGAACGCAGACGGAGATTGCGGAGCAGATAAAGCGCAAGGGCGGAGATTATGTCCTCTGTGTCAAGAATAATCAGAAGCATAGTTTGCAGGAGATTGAGAGTCTTTTTGCCCCTATCTTTCAGCAGCACATAGAGCGCTACGAGCATACAGAATTGTCGCACGGACGTATAGAGACTCGAGTGTATGAGCTTATAGCAGAGCCTCTTTCGCTAGAAGACAACCCGATATTAGAGCGCTGGGCGGGCTTAAAGTCGGTGCTGCGGGTGTCTCGTAGGCGCGAAGATAAGAAGACAGGCAAGGCTTCGGAGGAGACAGCGTATTATATCTCTTCAATAGCCGACCTTGAGCGCTTGCGTCAGGCGATACGCTCGCATTGGGCAATTGAGAATAACCTACATCATTGCTTGGATGTGTATTTGGGGCAGGATGCTTCGCATAAAAGGCTCGGAAATGTCCCTCAGATAATGGATGTTGTCCTCAAGATTAACCTCTTTATCTTGATGCATTTAAGGGAGAAAACAGGGCTATCAATCCCTCGCCTGCAGAAGAAGCTTAGTCGCAGCACCCCCGAGCAAATTACCGTGCTCAGCTTTTAATGCGTCAGCCCTGAAAAGGCTGCCTTCTCTTGCATAATAGAAAACTTTTTGTACCTTTGCCGTGCATTTCGCCAAAGGGGGTCCTCTATTGAAGGTCTTACGGAGGCAGAGATGATAGATGGTGAGTATAGCTCAGTTGGTTAGAGCGTCGGATTGTGGTTCCGAAGGTCGTGGGTTCGAGCCCCATTACTCACCCCATTATTGAATGGTTGGATTGAAGGCTGGTTTTTGGAAAATTCCGAGAACTGGTCTTTTTTATTACCCTTGTAAATAAGTGATTTTATGGCATCCATCGATAGTTATACCACCATCCGACAAGCGTGTCAGCAACAATACAATATACAACGAAGTCGATTTATCGCCCTCGCCTATCCGATACAAAACAGTGAAGAGGCGATGGATATAGTGGCACAGGTGCGTAAAGAGTATTTCGATGCCACCCACGTGTGCTGGGCTTATGCAATAGGTGCCGAACGAAATGAAAGTAGATTTAATGATGATGGTGAACCTTCGGGAACGGCAGGTCGTCCCATTTACGGTCAGATATTGTCTGCTGACTTGAGCGATATACTCATCGCAGTGGTGCGCTATTTCGGAGGAGTGAAATTGGGTACAGGTGGGCTTATCGATGCCTATAAGGAGGGAGCTAAGATCGTTTTGGAGCAAGCCGAGCGAAAGGAGGTCATCCTATACGATACCGTCACAATTAAGTTTAACCCCTCTCTGACGGGCGAAATCATGCACCGCATCAAGCAGCAAAATGCCTCTGTTACAGGACAAGATTTTGCCGAAGGACAAAGCATCCTCCACTGTACTCTTCGCAAAAGCAAAAGCGCACAACTCCTTGAGGTCATCAACAACATCTACGGAGCCGAAGCTCTTCTCCCCGAATTGTAACCTATAAATCCGTCCTATTTTTCACACTCCCCCGTCAGTTGAAGGAACCATATTGGCTCTCAAGAATGTTTTTTCTGTCATTTTTCGTCTTACTCAAAGCCCGCACAAGCCCGTAAATAGGGATAATAACGTATCTTTGTAGGAGAACAAGATAGAGACGACAACTATGCAAGAAAGTACTTCGACACGTAAAAAAGATAAAAAAGCTCTTCTATTTTACCTCTTCCTGTTGCTTGTTTTCATCGTGGGGATTTGGGCTACTGCCTCGATTGCTTTGCCTATGCTCTCTCCCAATGAAATAGAAAAAAGCAATTTTCATGCGTCAGGTAGTGCTTTTTCTTCCTTTGTAGAAGGCGTACAACACCATTTAGGTACAACCATCGGGCTACTTCTTCTGCAAATCATCGTAATCCTCACCGTGGCAAGAAGCATGGGCGTTCTTTTTTCCAAGCTCAAACAGCCCACTGTCATCGGAGAGATTGTTGCCGGGATCCTCCTCGGTCCCACTCTTTTGGGAGCTATATGGCCCGAGGGATATGCCTACCTCTTTCCTGCATCGAGCTTAGGCAGCATCGAATTGTTAAGCCAATTTGGTCTTATCCTCTTCATGTTCACCATCGGTATGGAACTCAACATATCGGACATACGCAAACAAGCTCGCAACGCTCTTATCATAAGCCAATCGGGCATATTCATCCCATTTGTTCTCGGAATTATTCTGTGTATAGCCACCTATACTCGCTATGCAAGTGATGTACCCTTCTTGCCACTTGCCCTCTTCATGGGTATATCGATGAGTATTACTGCTTTTCCCGTATTGGCGCGTATCATTCAAGAGCGTGCCATGACGCGTAGCCCTTTGGGTAAATTGGCACTCAATACTGCTGCAGCGGGCGATATTATAGCCTGGCTACTCCTCGCCGGCATCATGGCAATAACCCAAAGTGGTAGTTTCAATAGTGCCATTTTCAACTTCCTATTTTTGCTGCTTTACCTTCTCGTTGCGTTCGGCATCCTCCGCCCTTTGTTTTCCATCATCGGTCGGATATACAATAAGCAAGAGCTAATCAGCAAATCGATTGTCGGACTCATATTCATCCTTCTCTTGGTCAGTGCCTATGTAACGGAGATTTTGAGTATGCATGCCCTTTTCGGGTCCTTCATTCTGGGGCTTATCATGCCGGAGGATGTCAAGTTTAGGCACGTACTGACCGAAAAAGTAGAAGATGTTTCACTCAATATATTCCTCCCTCTCTTCTTTGCCTCATCGGGGCTCCGCACAGAATTAGGACTCATCAACACTCCGGAACTTTGGCTTCTTCTTATGATTTTCATCGGGGTGGCAATTGTCGGAAAAATCGGTGGCACCTATCTCTCCGCTCGCATCTGCGGACTACCCCAAAAGGATAGTTTGTATCTGGGTGCCTACATGAATACCCGAGGCTTAATGGAGTTGGTAGTTCTAAAAATCGGACTCGATTTGGGAGTGTTACCACCCGTATTTTTCGCTATATTGGTGCTCATGACTCTGGTTACAACCGTCATGACAGCGCCTTTAATCCATCTGATCGACTATGTAGACTCTTTCCTGCAAAAGAGAAATGGAGAGTTGAACAAGATAAAGCAGCGTATTCTACTCTCTTTTGGTCGCTCCAACACGGGTCCCATCTTGCTTCGTTTAGCGCATCAGTTATTCCCCCAACAAGATTTGAATGCGGGAGTGTCATTGCTGCACATCACGATGAACTACAACATCAGTGTGGTGGATGAGGAGACTTTCTTTGAAGAAAACTTTCAAGAAACCATGGAAGAGGGCAAACGCCTTTCGCTAAACGTGGAGCCGATACACAAAATCTCCGACCATGCCACTTCGGAGATTATCCACAGTGCCAACAATGGTCAATACAAATTTCTTTTGGTTGGAGCCGGGCTTAATCTCTCGGACTCGGAAGAAGACAAGAGCATCATCAGCGAACACCTATCCTTACAAAAGTTTTGGGGCAAGATATCTGTTCATACCCCCGAAGCTATTCTCAATGCACGCACCCTGTTCAACGACAAGATGGCTCGCTTTGCCGAAGAAACCAAATGCTCTTTGGGAGTGTTCGTCAATCGTAAGTTCGCAACACCCCAACGCATATTGGTTGCCTGCAATGGTGCGGAAGATGCTGCCCTGCTCCCTTATGCGCAAAATATGGCATCTGTCAATGAGGGAATGGTTTCGGTATTACCCCTGCAACTAACCTCCACGGAAGTAGCTGCACACAGCCATAACTCGGAGAGTATAACGCTTTTACCTCCCAGCAAAACGGGAGAAGAAATTGCTCAATACGAATTCATGTTCATCTCCTACGACACATGGACATTGCTCACCGAGCTGCGCCCCGAAGTTTTAGCCAACCTACCCAGCGTGCTCATCGTCAATCCCAAATAATCACACTCCTTTATACACTCCTATGCGGTAAAGATCCATGAATAGAAAAACATGCTGTTCTGTGCTATGCAGCCTTTCAATGCTTCTGTGGGGGTATTCATACCTTAATGCTCAAACAGAAACGCAAGATTTCATTTTTGATTCGGAAGGCATTACCGAAGAGATAAGGGCGAAGTCCATTATCCCAATACACTTGGCTAAAGACATAACTCTTAAAAGAGAGCTTCTCTACGATAAATATACCCTCAAAGACACTTATATTTACGGTAAAAAAAGGCGACAAATACAATGGGGACAAATCCGTTCAAAGCTCGCCTTGGTGGAAAACATGTTGGAAGGGTCGTTCCAATGGGGTGTCGTACAAAACTATAAAAACCTAAAAGGAAAAGCACCTCATCCGCGCAATGCTCGCATAGAGGGAAAAAATGTATTTGATTCATTGGGGGTGGAACGCTACCAAGCCATCCCTTTATATGAAGAATTTGATTTGGAGCTGCCCCAACTTTATGCAAGAGACGGTTGGATAGCCCTCAATAAAGGTTTGGAAAACGAACACTATCGAATCTATCCCATAGAACTGAAACGAGAGTTTTTGGTACCCAAGGAGTACTTCAATCCTCTTCCCGATACTGTTGCATTTGACCATGTACTATTCATCGATCGAAAAAGACAATACATCGTAACGGTAGAGCGAACCGCTCCGCAAAAATGGTCTATACGAAGTGTCAATCCGAGCACCACGGGAATGAACAAACCGCCTTATTCGCAAGAAACCCCTTTGGGTATGTTTCTTTTACAAGGGAAACGGGAAAAGATGATTTATCTAAAAGATGGCTCCAACACAGAGATAGGTGGATTTGCACCTTATGCAAGCCGATTTACCGGAGGTGCCTACGTACATGGAGTACCGACAGTTCACCCCGGAGAGGAAATTATCGAGTACAGCAGCTCTTTGGGCACTCGACCTCTATCTCATATGTGTGTGCGCACGCCATCGTCGCACGCTGCTTTCATCTACGGATGGGCTCCTACTCGGGGGACAATTATCTTTGTAATTGAGTAAAACAAATATGAAACAAATTTTCCTATCTCTTTGTGCAAGTATGGGTCTTTGTCTCGGGTGCAATGCTCAAGACTCCGTAAAAACATTACCTCCTCAAGAGTTTCACCAAGCTATTGAAAACGATTCTACTGCCATTGTTATCGACGTGCGCCAGCCGAATGAATTTGAAGAAGGGCATTTGGACAAAGCTCTTTTGCTCAATGTCCTCGATAAAGAAAGTTTTAATGAAGGGCTCAAGCACCTCGACAAAATGAATACATATTATCTCTATTGCCGAAGTGGAAGAAGAAGCAACAAGGCTGCGCTCAAAATGAAAAGGGAAGGGTTTAGTGTTGTCGAGCTAAAGGGAGGTATCGAAGCGTGGATAAAAGCAGAGATGCCCATCAGAAAAATGCACGAATAAACGCCTCTCGCTACATGGAAATAACCGTAAGAAAGACATTCGGATTTCCCTAAAAAGACTCTATCTCGTCTCGAAGAAATAGGCTTCGTAAAGGGGAAGAGAATTCTTTTTTTAAGAAATTGGACAAGTAGATTTCCCTAATAAACAAGGAGTTATAAAAAAAGAAGTCGCCACCTATACAAGATGGCGACCTTTTCTTTTGCGCTCCCTCAAGGGCTTGAACCTTGGACCCCCTGATTAACAGTCAGATGCTCTAACCAACTGAGCTAAGGAAGCGTTTCTTATTTCCGACTGCAAAGATAGATATTATTTTGGAACTAACAATACTTTTATCTCGCAATTCTCGTAAAATATCCCCTTTGCAAGCGGTAAGTAGAAGCTACTCGAGAGCTTCCAACACCCAACTCACCACCTCTCCGATCAACTTTCCATCTGCGCGACCGGCAAGCTCTTTGCACAAAATACCCGTAACACGTCCTTTTTGTTTGACATCTGTAATGCCTAACTCCTGCAACTTTGCCGTTACAATAGGGCGTAACTCTGCTTCAGATAATTGTTGAGGGAGGTAAGCCTTAAGTATTTCAGCCTCTTCCAACTCTCTTTCTGCGAGGTCTGAACGTCCGTTCTCTGCATATACGGTAGCACTGTCGGAGCGTTGCTTGAGCAATTTACGTATTATCGCAAGAGCCTTTTCATCGGACAACTCCCCCATACTACCCTTGGCTGTGAGAGCCTCTTGAAACTCTTTTTTCACACCACGGAGTGCTTCCAAACGCACTTTCTCGCGCGCCAACATAGCCTCCTTAATATCCTGATTTATCTGTTCTAACAAAGACATAATTAAAAAAATCCATTGATTGTTTCCGTATCTTCTTCCTCCTCCTCAACACTACTGTTCTTCGTGGTAAAAGGTGCCGAGGCTTTCACTGTGCGTTCAACCTTGGAGCGATGTATATTTTTGTTGTTTCGTAACTCCTCCAACTGTAAGTGATCTCGTCGAAAGGCAGGATCATTCTCCACGGCAGAGATAAAAGCATCGTCATCCAACTCCTCCAATCGAAAAAGGAATGGAGAAGTGGAAGACTTTACACTGCTACCAATCTCTTCCAATCTGTAATACCTGCTGATGAGATGATCATCTTCCTTTTTCTTATATGCTCGCTCATAAGAACGAACGGGATCTACGTCTTCTTGCTTCAAGCCCAAGCTGTCATACGTCGTTTCCGGAGCAAAGCCCGATGCCACAATGGTTACACGCATGCTATCTTTGAGCGTATCGTCGTAATAATAAGCACGAATGCAGGCGTAACCGCTTTGTAGCGTTTTCGTGAAATTCGTTATAATCTGCTGTTCTTCCACTCGAAGAGCATAGCGATCATCCTTGGAGTGATATACGGCAATCAAAATGCGGCGCGCCTGTTCCACATTGTTGTTGTTCAAAAGCGGTGATTGCAAAGCCTTATCAATGGCCTCTTCCATGCGATTGGGGCCGCTGGCTGTACCGGTACTCACAATCGCTACATTACCGTTTTCCAAAGTGGTGCGAATATCGTTCAAATCGGCATTTTGGTAGCCTTGTTTCCAAATAATTTCGGAGAGACTACGCACGGCATTGATCAAAATTTCATTCGCTTTCTGCAATGCTGCGGGGAAAGTCAATCCTCTGTAAGCGTGCAGCATACGTTCATTGCTGATCACCATTAGGGCATCGACCTCTTTGTGCAACTCTTCCAAGCCTTTTAATGCTTTGAGTATCTGATCTCGTCCATCCGAGACGAAAGGAATTGTTACCACCCCTATGGTTAGTAACCCCAACTCTTTTTTGGCAATCCGCGCCACAACAGGACTCGCTCCCGTACCTGTTCCTTTGCCCATTCCTGCTGTAATGAATACCATCTCCGTGGCACCATCGTTGAGCTTATCATAGATATCTTGAAAACTCTCCTCTGCAGCTTTACGTCCTTTCTCCGGGAGGTCTCCGGAGCCAAGCCCCCGTGTTACCTGAGGTCCCAAAAGGAGTTTTTCGGGCACGGGACTCTTGTCCAAGTCCTGTTGGTCGGTATTGAGCAAAAGAAAAGAGACGCCCGAGACCTTTGCCAAGAACATATCCGTAGTGGCATTGCCTCCACAACCACCCACACCAATTACCTTGATATTGGCCTTTTTCTGAGACTTTGAATAGTTGAAAGATAGATGCGGACGATATTCCCCCACCGAAAGAGGGCGAGAGGGACTCATATCTATCGTCGGAGGTATGTTGTCAGAAGCATCGGCTGCTCCCATTTTATTTAGTTTATTGTCTTCCATTGTTTCCCTATTTAACTCGGTGCTCCTTCATATTTCACATCACGCTCGATGACAACCCCATTGCTTAAAAATCGTCATAAGGCTTCTCTTCCCCATTATCTTCCGGGGGGAGTAGTGCATTGCCAATACTCGTGGTAGCCCTTTTCATGAAGTTACCCAAATTGAACTTTGATCCCTTTTTAGAGGTATTACCTCCCTGCTCTTTTGTCGAGGCACCCTCGTTCTCCTCCTCATCATCGTAGTCTTCTTCCGAAAAGAGAGTCTCTCTCATGCCCTCTTCTTCGGAAGAGTATTTTTCCGACGGAGCATTTTCCGAAAGCATCTCTTCCGAAGGCTTCTCCGACTCTTTGTCTCGGGTATTCTCGACCAGTTCCGTAAGTGTTTTGTGCGTTACCTCCACACAATTCTCCTTTGCCTCTGCAATCAAGCCCAAAACTGTTGTATAACGTGTATCTGAGAAGTAATCATAATCATAGAGCATACCTGCCATCTCATCGGAAAGTAGGTCGTTGCGTACTGTTTTGTTGATGGTGTAATTACTCGTACAGAAGAGCTCTATCAGCTCGTTCATCTTACGAATTTTCGTACCTCCTCCGGCAAAAATATAGCCGGCACGCAGCTGTTCTTTGGGAATCTCCGAATATCCCGCAATGGCGACCACATTGGCAAGGATTTCTTTCATGCGCATGGAACTCAAATTATTGACATCAATCATGCGCAACGTCATCATTTTACCATCTCCCTCACGCTCTATCTGCACGGTTTCGTTTCTATCTTCGGAAGAGCGAACAGCACTCGAATACTCTATTTTAATGCGTTCGGCATCGCTCTCCACCACGTTGAGATCGGTAAGGTCTCGGGTCACATTGCTTCCACCGAAAGGATAGACACAAAGCAACTCCAAACTACCCTGAGCAAAGAGCGAAACAGAGGTAGTGCCCCCTCCGATATTCACATAAGCACATCCCAATTCTTTCTGAGTGGGTGTAAGCAGCACATTACTTTCACAAAGGGGAGAAACCAAAATCTGTACCAACGAGAGCTGTAAGTGCTCCTCTATAACCAGACGAATGTTGCGCGCAATGGAACTGCGTATCGAAATCAATCGGTAATGCGCTTCAAACTTATCTCGACAAACCACCCCGATCGGCTTCGTCGTGTGTATGGAATCTATGCGAAAAAAGGGTTCCGCTATGTAAATAACTTCCCGTCCTTCATACTGTTTCTCGCCTACTTTGCCTTGCAGCTCGTCAAGCATTTCCTCGGTTATGGGGGTGCTTTCCTCATCCATCTCGAATGTAAACACCTCATTGTGTGAGCGAAGTGTCATACAATCTACGCCTACATACACACGTTCTATGTGGTAATTTTCTTCCAAAAAGCCGTTCAACTGCTCTATTATGGAGGATATTATCTCTGCCGCACCGGCTATATTATGTATCGTACCGCGCAAAACGGACTTTTTACTCGGCTCTTCGGCATAACCAAGGGGGAAAATGCGCCCGGCTGCATCCTTACGGGCAACCATTCCCGAGATGGAAGAACTGCCGAGATCTATTACGGCGAAAACAGGAGACCTATGGGACATAACACTACAATCTAATCAATCCAAATACCAAAAGGAAAAATCTTTATTTCAAGAGCCAACACACCCTCTGCATCCTCTCCAAAAAAGTTTTGCAAGAGACACTGTTTTTCCGCAAGAAACAGCTTGTATATTTTTGTTACAGACGGCCAATTCACTCCTCTGCAAAAGTATAAAAATAGCTTGATACAAGCAATAAAAAGAGCTTTTTTTCAAACGTTTAGAGAGGTGGGTTCATTGAGCATAATCAAAATAGCCACTCCACTTTTCTTTTTTGTGCCAACTCCTCTCTTATCGCTATCTTTGCAGACGTTTCAAACATCTGTTTCCACCCATGCCACTGCCCATATCCAAAAGCATCACACCCCTGTTGCAAACATGGTATCAACACCATCACAGACCGCTTCCTTGGCGCAATACAACCGATCCTTATCGGATATGGTTGTCAGAGGTTATACTACAACAGACAAGGGTTATACAGGGCATCGGCTACTATGAACGCTTTATAGAAACATTTCCCACCATCCAAGACTTGGCTGAAGCCTCCGAAGATCAAGTTTTGTTGCTTTGGCAGGGATTGGGCTATTACAGCCGAGCGAGAAACCTACACAAAGCGGCACAGATTGTCGTAGAGCAATACGGCGGAGCCTTCCCCTCGCTCTTTGAACAGATCCGATCTCTACCCGGCATTGGAGCATACACGGCGGGAGCGATAGCTTCTTTCGCCTACAACCAATGTTACCCCGCAGTGGATGGCAACGTTTTACGTGTCATGAGCCGCCTTACGGCTTGTGCTTTACCCATAGATGGTTCCGTGGGGAAAAAGGAACTGACCGAAACAGTCGAAACCCTGCTCCGCGTGGGTGAACCGGCTATTTTCAATCAGGCAATTATTGAACTGGGAGCTTTGATCTGTACTCCTAAAAATCCGCAGTGCTCCATCTGCCCTCTCTCTGCACATTGCGCCCTGTCAGAATCTCCGGAAGTGGAGCTGTATCCTCGCAAAGAAAAGCAAATTGCCGTGCGCCATCGCTACCTTAACTACATAGTGCTCTCTACACACTCGGGCGTATACTACATCCGTAAAAGGGCAATGAAAGATATTTGGCAGGGATTGTACGAATTTCCTTTGATCGAAACGGATAGTGAGGTCAATGCCGAAGAGCTGCTTCGACTTGTACAAGAAAACTACAACGACACTGTTTCTCTCCTTTCAAGCCGACCTGTCTTCGAGATGCAGCATCGACTAAGTCATCAATTGCTGCACATCCATGTATATACGGCTACCGGCAACGAAAATTCACCCCTATCTCATCTTTTCACGGCGGTGCGTTGGGAGGAATTGTCAAGCTATGCATTCCCCGTTCCCCTCACTCGATTTATTCAAGAACAGCATCTCTAAACCGCTGTTTACCAACAAGAAAAGAAAACCCAAAGAAGTTCGTTCGCCTCTTATTCCCCCACTTCTTTTTGTTCCATCGTGAGGAGATGGCAGTTTGTATGCATTCAAACGAAAAATTGAATGCATATAAAATCATTTTTGTATGCATATAAACGGAACAATGAATGCATTCAAAAAATTCTCCCTTTTCGTAGCAATCCAACTCCCTCTCGGAATGCTTCTCCACGAAAAGAGCGCACGCTCTCCGCATGCACCGCCCCAAAGCAAAATTCTCTTTCGATTACACACGAAAATACCCCACCACAACTGAGTAAACAATTGTACGTGGGGTATCTACTTCTCTCTTTCTTCTATTTATATGCCCCAACGGGACAAAAGGCAATGATTTGCCCTACTCGATTTAAGCCAAATAGGCAGTAAGCATCCAAATTTCCTTCTCTTGCTCTGCCAAGAAATCGCCCAAGAGAGCTACGGTTACTTCGTCTCCTGCTTCAGAGGCTGCACGCAAAGTTTCACGTTCAAGAGCCATCAACACTTTGTAATTCTCGAGTATTTCAGGCAAAATTTGCGCAGCATCGGTCATTTGAGTTGTCTCTTTGATTTTGCTTTGCCCTACGAGGATGCTCATTCTATTCTCGGGGATACGCTCCAATTGCAAAAGACGTTCGGCAATCTCATCTATTTTCTCCGCTGTTGCATCGTACCATTTTTCAAATTGCGCATGAAGCTGGTAGAAAAGCGGTCCACGCACGTGCCAATGATACCCTCTGAGATTATTATAATAGACCTGATACGATGCCAAAAGAGCTTCCAAGCCGGCAACTACTTCATTCAAACCCTTAGGGTTAAGTCCTGTGATCGAAAAAATTTTGTTGTTCATATTTCTATCTTATTTTTATTGTTTTCGATGGCAAAGGTAGAGGGGCGGACAAGATATAAAAAGCTATTTTCTCTATAAGACAATAGACGCAAACTATACGAACAACAAGATGAATAGCTTTTTGTGATACAAATAACCCATCCAATGAGAGCATTATGCTCCAATCTTATTACTTTTGAAACGACAAAAGCAAATTACAAAAAGAGAATACTCTCCCCATGCCTATATCCTACCCCTTCCTATGAACTTTGATTTCAGCAAGATAGAAATCCCCTCCGATGCCGATCAAGTGGTACTACACACTTGTTGTGCTCCATGTTCCTCGGCTATTATCCAAGCTCTCAAGAGTCGTGGCGTGCGGATTGTTGTCTACTTTTACAACCCCAACATCCATCCGAGAGAGGAATACGAGCGCAGAAAGAGCGAGATTGTGCGTTATGCTCAAGAGAATGACATCGAGTTTTTCGACGGAGACTATAATACAGAGTTATGGTTTGCAAAGGTCAAAGGCTATGAACAAGAACCGGAGAGAGGAGAGCGGTGCATGCGCTGTTTCGACCTTCGGTTGGTGCAAACAGCCGCTTTTGCACACACCATGGGCATACGCTATTTCACTACAACGTTGGCATCGTCTCGGTGGAAATCGCTTGTTCAAATCGAAGCGGCGGGACGCAATGCCGAGCAGCAATACCCCTCCACCTCTTATTGGCACAAAAATTGGCGCAAAGACGGATTGCAAGAGGTGCGTCAGCAAATTATCTCGAAAGAGGGATTTTACAACCAAACCTACTGCGGTTGCGTTTTCAGCCAACAAACCCCCAAAGCAAACACTTCGGAAGGGAAGCCCAAATAGCACCGCAAATTGTCAGAAAAGAAGTATCTTTGCCAGGAGGTGCAATTTGGCTTTCGATAAAAAGAAGCAGACTGAAATTTGTTGCCTCTATTTGGATAAAATTAAAAGACAATTATAGATATGACAGATGCCAATAATCCCGTAGGAAGCGAGTATTCAGCCAGTAATATCCAGGTATTGGAAGGCTTGGAGGCAGTGCGCAAACGCCCTGCGATGTACATCGGAGACATTAGCGAAAAGGGGTTGCACCACTTGGTTTATGAGGTTGTGGACAACTCCATCGACGAAGCTCTTGCGGGACATTGTACCGATATCAAAGTAACCATTTTGGAAGACAATTCCATCTCCGTGGAGGATAACGGGCGCGGTATCCCCGTGGATATACACCCCAAAGAGAAACGCAGTGCCTTGGAGGTCGTTATGACAGTGCTCCATGCCGGGGGGAAGTTCGACAAAGGATCTTACAAAGTATCCGGCGGGTTGCATGGTGTGGGTGTCTCTTGCGTCAATGCATTGTCCACCCATCTGAAAGCCGAAGTACACCGTGATGGAAAAGTTTATGTTCAAGAGTTTGCAAAGGGGAAACCGCTCTACTCGGTGAAAGAGATTGGCACATCCGATCGTCGAGGTACCACCGTGACGTTCTCGCCCGACCCCGGCATCTTCACCGTAACAGAGTATCAATTCAAGATATTGGCACATCGTCTTCGCGAACTATCGTTCCTTAACGCCAAGCTACGCCTTTCGCTCACCGATATGCGCAAGTTGGACGAAGAGGGCAATCCTCTACACGAGGAGTTCTATTCCGATGAGGGATTGAAGGAGTTTGTCAGCTATATCGACCAAAGCAAACCCAACCTATTGGGCGATATAATTCACATCAAAACCGAGCGTCAGGATATACCCATCGAAGTGGCCATGACCTACAATCAAGACTACCAAGAAAACGTGTATTCCTACGTCAATAACATCAATACGATCGAAGGAGGAACGCACCTTACCGGTTTTCGCCGTGCGCTCACAAAAACCCTCAAACAGTATGCCACAGACTCCAAACTTTTGGAAAAAGTGAAAGTCAATGTCGAGGGAGATGACTTCCGTGAGGGGCTCACTGCCGTGGTAAGCATAAAGGTTTCCGAACCTCAATTCGAGGGACAGACCAAAACAAAATTGGGCAACAGTGAAGTGATCGGAGCGGTGGATACTGCCGTGAGCGAGGCACTTGCCACCTATTTGGAAGAGCATCCTCAACAAGCCAAAGCGATTGTGGACAAGGTTATTTTGGCTGCTCAGGCACGCCATGCAGCCAGCAATGCACGCAAATTAGTGCTCCGCAAAAGTCCTCTCGCCGGGGGCGGGTTGCCCGGGAAATTGGCAGACTGCTCCAGCAAAGACCCTGCAAAGTGTGAGTTGTTCATTGTCGAGGGAGACTCGGCAGGTGGAACAGCCAAACAAGGTAGAGACAGAGAGACACAGGCTATCTTACCACTAAGAGGAAAAATCCTCAACGTGGAGAAAGCCATGCAACATAAGGTTTTGGATAATCAAGAGATCCGCAACATCTATACTGCTCTCGGGGTGACAATCGGTACAGAGGAAGATAGCAAAGCGCTCAACCTAACCAAACTGCGTTACCACAAAATCATCATCATGACCGATGCCGATGTGGACGGAAGCCACATCGCAACGCTCATCCTCACCTTCTTCTACCGTAATATGCGTCCACTCATCGAGAATGGATATGTCTACTTGGCGACTCCTCCTCTCTATCTGTGTCGCAAAGGGAAAGAGATGGAATACTGTTGGAATGAGCAACAGCGTCGTGCTTTCATAGATAAATATGCCGATGGAAACGAGAGCCGTGTGCATGTACAGCGCTACAAAGGTCTCGGAGAGATGAACGACGAGCAGCTTTGGGAAACAACCATGAACCCCAACAATCGTATTCTCAAGCAGATAACCATAGAAAGTGCTGCCAATGCAGACGTAACCTTCTCTATGCTCATGGGTGACGAAGTTGCCCCTCGCCGAGAGTTTATCGAAGCTAACGCCACCTATGCTCGAATAGATGCTTAAGACATCCCATACACAACCATTGCCCCCTGCGCTCCGCACCTTATACGAAAGCGCAGAGGGGCGTAATGTATCCACACTTGCCGTTCCTTCTCCTCCACGCATCGGACTCACCTGCCACACCTCGGAGATGGGTTACTCTGTCCATCCGGCATACATCCAAGCCATCGAAGCGGCTGGGGGGATCCCCATTCTCTTACCCACCCTCAAAGGGAGCAACAAACTTCTCCCTTTATTGGAAAACATAGATGGACTCCTCCTCACGGGAGGGGGAGACATACACCCATCTTTCTTGGGAGAAGAGCCCATTCCCGAGTTACGCAAAGTAGATCTTTCCAGAGATAAATATGAGCTGGAGCTAATTCTCTTTGCTTACCGGCGCAACATCCCAATGTTAGGTATTTGTCGAGGTTTCCAAATGCTCAATGTCGCCTTGGGTGGAACGCTTATGCAAGACCTCTACAAAGACCATCCATCATTGGAACCCTCTCTGTACAAACGTCTCGCTTCGCCCATCAATCACGACCCTCAAATAGACAAACAAGAGGGGGCGCACTCCGTCATGTTTGCCAAGGGGACTTCTTTTTTGGCAGAGATAATGGGACATTCCCCGGGAGAGAGCATATGGGTAAACAGCCTGCATCACCAAGCCATACGCCGTTTAGCTCCCGAACTGCACCTTGAAGCAACTGCTCCTGATGGCATTATTGAGGCAGCGACAGCCTATCCCGAAAGACCTATCGTGGGTGTGCAATGGCATCCCGAACATATGGCTCTTGGGGGTAATAGAGAGATGAAAGCTCTATTCTCCTTCTTCGTTCAAGAGGCTTCGCTCTTCGCCCAAGCGAAAGCTCTACACAGTAAAGCGGTGGTATTGGATTCTCACACGGATACACCCATGTTTCTCACCGCCGAGAGTACCCTTACGGAACGAGGAGAGCAGCAAGTAGATGCTGTAAAAATGCTCGAAGGAAAAGTTGCTGCCTCTGTTATGGTCGCCTATCTTCCTCAAGGCGATCGTTCGCCCGAAGCCTTACAGCGAGCTCAAGAGTATGCTTTGGAGAAGCTCGAAACCATCCGAGAAATCGTCGCCAAAAGCGAACTTCTGCACTACTCCACCTCTTCGGAAGAGATTATTAAGGCGCAACAAAAAGGACTCCTTTCCATCATCCCTGCCATTGAAAACGGTTATGCTTTAGGCAATTCTCTCGCTATTTTGGAAGATTTCAAGCGTATGGGAGTTGTTTACATTACCCTATGCCACAATGGCGACAATGATATATGCGACTCTGCCAATAGGAGCCTGCGAGAACATCAAGGGCTTAGTGAATTCGGCAGGAAAGTAATTGGCAAGATGAATGAGTTGGGGATTTTGATTGACATATCGCATGCGTCCGATGAAACAATCGACGATGTTTTACAAATCAGCACGCATCCCGTTATTGCAAGCCATTCTTCTTGTCGTACCCTTTGCCCCCATCGGCGCAATCTCACGGACGAACAGATCAGTCGCATAGCCCATTCGAGGGGAGTTGTTCAAGTGTGTCTTTATACGGATTTCATCACGTCATCCGGTTGTTTGGGCACTGTACAAGAGGCAGCCAATCACATCGATCATATCGTTTCATTGGTTGGTTATGAGTATGTTGGTATCGGCTCCGATTTCGACGGGGGGGGAGACTTGAAAGGGTGCCATGGTTCCAACGATCTCATAAACCTCACGGTCGAATTGCTCAGACGAGGATACAATGAAAAGGAATTAACGGCTATCTTGGGCGGTAACTTCCTGAGAGTGATGAAAAGTGTAGGACGATAACGCATATAATATCCACAAACAAAGCAATGAACAATGTATCTTTGTTGTTGTTTTATCGGTGAAAGAGAATTTTTAGCATGGATAATAATAAGAACCAATTCCCGAAAGGGAACAATCTGAAGAAAGGGTTTCTGCGTAATCCCCTTTGGATCTATCTTTTGATCGGGCTCCTTTTAGCAAGCACATTCCTTTTCCGCAGTACAGGTGTTGATAAGGAAATAAGTTGGAACGAGTTTCAAAACGTTGCCAAAAAGGGAGCCTTTGAAAAGATCACGGTAGACCGCTCTTCCAACACGGCAACAGCAGAGTTGAGGAGCGACAAACTCTCTTTGGTATTCACCAAACAAGAGATAAAAAAGTTTCAGAGCAACGATCTATTGGGCTTCTCGGCAGAAGGTGCCGTCTACCGAATAAAGGTGCAGGTGCCATCGGTAGACAAGTTTGCGGACTTCTATGATGCCAACCAAATAGTGGCAGAAGTAAAGTACGAAACCAAGAAATTCAACTTCATGTCCATATTGATTAACTGGGTTCCGCTGCTGTTGCTCATTGGTTTTTGGTTCTTCATATTCCGTAGAATGAACTCTCCCGAAGGAAAGAGCGGGGGCGGAGGAGGTATCTTCAATGTGGGTAAATCCAAAGCCAAACTCTACGATAAAACCACCATTAACGTAACATTCAAAGATGTCGCAGGGCTGCAAGAAGCCAAGCAAGAGATCGAAGAGATCGTTCATTTTCTCAAAGATCCGAGCAAATACACGGCTTTAGGAGGGAAAATACCCAAGGGAGCACTGCTTGTCGGTCCTCCGGGAACCGGAAAAACGCTATTGGCAAAAGCTGTTGCCGGGGAGGCGCATGTGCCCTTTTTCTCAATGTCCGGTTCTGATTTTGTGGAGATGTTTGTCGGAGTGGGTGCCTCACGTGTGCGCGATCTATTCGCTCAAGCCAAAGAGAAAGCTCCATGTATCGTATTCATCGACGAGATTGATGCGGTTGGTAGAGCACGTGGAAAGAACAACAACATCGGAGGGAATGATGAGCGAGAAAATACGCTCAACCAGTTGCTCACCGAGATGGATGGGTTTGGCTCCAACAGTGGTGTTATCGTCTTGGCTGCCACCAACCGAGTGGATGTACTCGACAGCGCACTTCTTCGTGCAGGACGCTTCGACCGCCAGATATCGGTAGATCTTCCCGACCTCAACGACCGCAAGGAGATATTCGGCGTACATATGAAAAACCTCAAATTGGCCGCCTCTTGCGACATAGACTCTTTGGCACGCCAAACGCCGGGTTTTTCCGGAGCAGACATTGCCAACGTTTGTAACGAAGCTGCTCTCATTGCTGCCCGTAACAACAAACAAGAGATTGACAAGGACGACTTCATGAATGCCGTGGATCGTATCATTGGCGGTTTGGAAAAGAAAAATAAGATTGTAACGGAGGAAGAGCGCAAGAGCATTGCCATACACGAGGCAGGACATGCCACCGTAAGTTGGCGACTGCGCTATGGCAATCCGTTGGTGAAAGTAACCATTGTACCCAGAGGCAAGGCATTGGGAGCAGCGTGGTATATGCCCGAAGAGCGACAAATAACACATACACAGGTTCTTTTGGATCAAATGTGCGGTCTGTTGGGTGGACGTGCTGCCGAGGAATTATTCCTCAACAGAATATCGACCGGTGCAGCCAATGACTTGGAGCGGGTAACCAAATTGGCATACGCCATGGTTGTCTATTATGGAATGAGCGAAAAGCTCCCCAATGTGAACTTCATGGATAACTCAGGCGAATACACATTCCAAAAACCTTACAGTGATGAAACAGCCCAAATCATAGACAAAGAGGTGGCTCGTCTCATTGCCGAACAATACAACAGAGCTAAGGAAATTCTTTCCGAAAATGCCGATGGGCATCGCCAATTATGCGGTATGTTGTTGGAGAGAGAGGTGATATTTACCGAAGATGTTGAGTCCATTTTCGGCAAACGTCCCTGGGCTTCTCGCACAGAGGAGTTGCAATCGGAACAAGCCTCCTCCAAAGAGGAAGTTTCCGAAGGGAATGCTACCTCTCCGAATTCTGAACCGGAAGACGCTGCCCATGCTCAGCCTACTCCTCCGCCTTTTAACGGATGACCCGAACTGCCCGATTTTGAACGACAAAACATTCTCAAGAATATGGCTTTGGATATAAGCTCTCTAAAAGTGCGTGCCGCAAGCGGATTGGTGTATATCGGCTTGCTGATTACGGCTCTCTTGCTCGCATCGGACGTACTTTTTCTACTGCTATTTGCATTTATGGGTGGCTCTATGATTATAGAGTTTAATCGACTCACACAAGTCAATCGCTTGCATCCCTTTCGTACTGTTTTGGACATTACAGCCACTCTTTGGGGGCTGTATGCAACCTCTCTATATACCTCGGGAGAGGCAGATGTTGCCGTTTTCATCCCCTATTTTCTATATATCGTTTACATTTTTGCACGCGCTGTATTTGCCGATTGGGAACGAGGTACCATCACCATAGGCAACGCTCTTATTGCTCAAGTCTACGTGGCACTGCCTCTGTTTATCACTGCTGCAGTTTGCTACACCCCCGAAGGCTATTTCGATGGCACCTTTGCCCTACTGGTTTTCCTCCTCATTTGGATCAACGACACGGGTGCCTATTTGATTGGGTGTACCTTTGGCAAGCATAAATTATATCCCAAAGTATCTCCCAAGAAGAGCGTCGAGGGATTACTCGGAGGCTTTGTCTTGACACTTGCTCTCTCTTTTTGCATTCCTCTTTTATTGCCCTCTCTTGAAAAAATGACCCTAATTTCGGCACCCATCTTTGGCTTGATTGTCGCCGCAATGGGCACTTTAGGCGATTTATTCGAGTCGGCTCTCAAGCGAAAAGCAGGCGTGAAAGATTCCGGAACAATCATTCCCGGTCACGGTGGTGTATTGGACAGATTGGATAGTTATCTCTTTGCCTTACCCATGGCAGCCCTATTCTACTACCTATTACTTCCATAGATTGGGATAATTTTTCACCTTCTTTTTTTGAAGTTTCCCACTACAAAAAGCTCTGTTCTTCTAAAGAATGGGGCTTTTTTGTTGTACATTTGTCGGAAAATAGGGTGTCGTACTTTCGCGATGGATCAATATGAATAAGAAAATAGTTATAATCCCCACCTATAACGAACGAGAAAATGTAGCATCGATTATCCGTGCGGTTTTTGCCTTGGAGGAAGAGTTTCACATCGTAATCATAGACGATAATTCGCCCGATGGCACGGCAAGCATTGTCAAAGAACTGCAAACAGAACATCCCGAACGACTATTTTTGATCGAACGAGCGGGTAAATTGGGTTTGGGAACAGCCTACATTACGGGATTTCGATGGTGCATAGAGCATCGATATGACTACATTTTCGAGATGGACTGCGACTTCAGTCACCCCATAGAAGCCTTGCCACGCCTTCTTAAAGAAATCGCTCAAGAGGGTTATGACGTTGCCATTGGTTCTCGCTATGTGCGCGGAGGTAAGGTCAAAGATTGGCCCATGGGACGCATTCTGATGAGCTACTTTGCCTCCCTCTATGTGCGCATGATCACGTGGCTTTCGGTCTCCGACACCACTGCAGGCTTCGTTGCTTACCGAAGAGAAGTGCTCGAAGCCATAGATTTGGAAGCCATCCACTTCAAAGGGTATGCCTTTCAAATAGAGATGAAATACGTCGCTGCTTGCTTGGGCTACCGATTAAAAGAAATACCCATCACTTTTGAAAACAGAAAATTAGGCATATCGAAAATGAACAGTTCTATTTTCGGAGAAGCCTTTTTCGGAGTATTGAAGCTCCGTTTCTGGCATATGTTCAAAGGTTATCCTCAACGTAAAAAGTAAACTCAAGCCGGTAATATGAAACAATT
>JBGZIN010000088.1:0-23761 GCA_041848345.1 Porphyromonas sp. | reverse complement strand
ATTCGCCTGAAGAAACTCAATTTCTGCACAGGGCTCGGATGCGAGGAGCGGAAGTTAAAAATGGCATAGATATGCTCCTTATTCAAGCCAATGAGAATTGGCGTATTTGGAGTCGGTACATCTGAAGATTACCACTATTTGCAGAGATACTAAACGTAAAAACAGCAACGGAACCATTTAGAATAGATGCTCCATTGCTGTTTTTCGTTGTTTTTTATCGTATAACGGTTCGAATAAAAGAGGGGAAATTTCCCCTCTTTCGATAGTGTGTGTTTGTGGAAAAGTTGCAGCCTTAATCCTCTAAATATCCGAAGCGACCCTGATTTACATCGTCGAAGGCTTGCATTATTTCCTGCTTGCTATTCATCACAAAGGGACCATAGGCGACGATCGGTTCGTTAAGCGGTTCACCACTCATCACCAAAACAATCGTTTCTGCCTCAGTGGCTTTGATGGTAAATTGCTCTCCATCATTGGCAAACTTGAGCAAATTATCAGTGGGCACCTCGTTTCCTTGGATCTCTATGCCGCCTTGTATCACCAAAAGAGCGGTGTTGTAATGGGCAGGAAACGAAAAATCGGCTTCACCTCCTTTATTCAATTTGGCATTCATCAAATGGATGGGCGAATGTGTCTGTGCGGGACCTTGCGCTCCGTGGAAATCACCGGCGATAACCTCCACTTTGCCTGCGTCATTGGGCAGTTCAACGTGTGTCATGGCTTCGTTGGTGATCGATTGATATTGGGGTTCGGACATTTTATCCTTACGGGGAAGGTTGGTCCACAGCTGCACCATTTGGAATGTTCCTCCCTTTTTTGCCCACTCTTTGGCGTGATACTCTTTGTGCAATACACCTCGGGCAGCAGTCATCCATTGTACATCGCCTTTTCCGATCACACCGCCATGCCCGGCACTGTCGTGATGCTCCACCATACCTTCATAGGCAATGGTAACCGTCTCGAACCCTCGATGGGGATGCACGCCTACTCCTGCGGGTGTTTCACCGGGAGGCACTTCCCGTTTGGCATTGTAATCCAAAAGGAGAAATGGATCCATATCCTGCATGGAAAGCCCATCGATGGAGGGAATGAAGTTATGCACTCGAAACCCGTCTCCGACCCAATGGGTGGATTGAGGGTGCGTGATGAATGAAATTTTCTTGGTAGTCATAGTTTTACTCCTTTTCTATCCTGTTTATTATGCTGCAAAAATAGATAGGAGTGGCAAGCCATGCATTGATCTATGTTAAGAGTTGGTCATTCGGTTGTCGTGTCTTTGCGCCAATTCTCGGCGGATGCGACTGAGACTCTCGGGCGTGATGCCCAAATAGGATGCGACCATCAATTGAGGCACTCGGGATATAATCTCCGGGTAAGTTTGAGCAAAGTATAGGTATCGTTCCTCCGCCGAATTGCTTTGTAACGAAGTAATGCGCCTTTGCAGCACTTGTATGTGTTCGTAGAGCAGGTTTTGGGTCAAGTGCTCGAAGGCACTGTCAGCTGCCGCCAATCGTTGTACCTCGGTTTCGTCCAAGAGTAAAACTTCGGAGGGTTCGATTGCTTCGATAAAGTAGGTGGACGGTTGATTGAAAAATATACTGTTCACATTCATCAAAAACCATCCTTCCAAGGCGAAGTGCAGTAGGTGTTCTCGCCCCTTTTCGTCGATGAAGTATTCACGCACCACGCCTCGTTCGATAAAAAATCTGTGGCGACATTGCTCTCCGGGAGCCAAGAGCAATTCTCCTTTACCCACAGAACGGCGTTTGCTGCCTTTGAACAGTTGCCCCATTTGTTCTTTTGTAAGCGATACGTTGGAGCGTAGAAAATCACCGAACAGAAGCTCTTTCATCCTTTTTCCTTTGATGCTATTACTCGGAACAAATATAAGAGACTATTGTATAATGACAAGTTCAACTTGCCATTTTGGCGACTGTGCAACGATCTCATGACGGATGAGAAAAGGCTTCTTGTCGTTTGGAGGTAGTGATTTTGCTTTTTGGTCAGACCTTTTTTGCGACGAAGGAGCGCATTGTATGGGTTCAAAAAGAGAGACGCAAGCGACGAAAAATCATTTTAGATGCGTGACAAAATCTCTTTACTCGTGACGAAAAAGTTATTTCTAAGCTTGAAATATTATTTCCAAGGTTAGAAATATTGTTTCCAAGGCTTGAAATAATATTTCCAAGATTGGAAATGAAGTTTTACTCCCGAGTAAATGATTTTTTCAGGGCGTATAGGAGAGCTTTTGCGTGCGGCAAACAGATCTTGTGTTGAGGGATACGAAACACCGTGCAACGTTTCCTATACAGACAAAACGTGGATGGAGTTTGTCGAGAGTCACGTCTCTTCCTCTATATGAGATGTATTCTTTGCTCTAAATTATCGTATCTTTGTGGCTCAGAATGGCATCAAAGGATGCTTGCATTGAGAAAGAGAGCGTATTTATTTAGATAACTATTTTCCCATTTCCTTTTGTCATATGGTCCGAAACAGTCGTGCCCTTTACCTTTTCATAGGGTGTTTTTTCGCTTTGTTTGCCCTTTCTTGTGGTAACAAACATCTCATTAAGGATGAAAAAATGAGAGAGCGTGTCGAAAGAGATTTTCAGGTAAGAGATTCCATTTTTGGTCAATTTTTGAGTCGTACACTTGATGATGACTGGCTTGATAACGCCCCTGCCAATGAGGAAGAATGGGAGGCACTTCGCTTCTTGTATGCCTATGCTCCCCTTGCAGATTTGGTGGACTATGATAAGTACAGCCATTTGGAAGATGTGCGTGCCAGCCTTACAGCTCGCAAAGAGATGCCGTGGGGGGCGATTGTTCCGGAGCGAGAGTTCTTGCACTTTGTGCTTCCTCAGCGTGTCAATAACGAAAACTTAGATGGGTCGCGCCCTATTTTTTACCAAGAGTTGAAAGAGCGAATACGGCATTTGTCAATGCGTGAAGCAGCTCTTGAGGTAAACCATTGGTGCCATGAATGGGTTACTTATGCACCCAGTGACGCACGTACTCGGTCTCCTTTGGCAACCCGACGCAATGCTTTGGGGCGTTGCGGAGAAGAATCAACTTTTACCGTAGCTGCTTTGCGTGCCGTGGGTATTCCGGCACGACAGGTTTATACTCCTCGTTGGGCACATACCGATGATAACCACGCCTGGGTTGAGGTGTGGATCGATGGCAAGTGGTACTTCTTGGGAGCTTGCGAGCCGGCTGCCGATCTTAATATCGCTTGGTTCAACTCTTCGGTTGTACGTGCCATGTTGGTACATACCAAGGTGTTCGGCTACTACGATGGTCCCGAAGAAGTATTGCAGCGCACGCCCAACTTTACCGAGATCAACTGCATTGACAACTATATTACCACTCGCAAAGCAGAGGTTCGTGTTGTGGATAAGGAGGGAAAACCTGTCGAGAACGCTACGGTTCGTTATTGCATTTATAACTATTCGGAGTTTTATCCCGTTGCTCGGCTTCAGACCGATGCACAAGGGAAAACAGCTCTCTCTGTCGGGTATGGCGATATGGTTGTGTGGGCTTCTAAGGGAGATTGGGTGGCTTATGGACTCTCCAAAGCCGATGATAAAGGCAATAATCCGCTTATCCTTACACTGACAACATTCGACGAACTTCCCACTTCTGCCGATTTTTCCATAGTTCCACCCAAAGGTGATCCGCTACCGATTACGGCAAGTGAGGAGGCTATTGCCGAGAATGAAAAACGCCTTGTTCGGGAAGATTCCATCCGCAAGGCCTATGAAGCTACTTTTACTTTGCGCGAGGAACAGATAGCTGCCTATAAAACATGGGGTTTGCCCATTGCCGAATTGGAAGCTCTTTTCTCCACGGCTCGGGCTAACACGCACGCTTTGTATGATTTCCTATCGGAAAAAGAAAACAAGTCACTCGCATTTGCATTCCTGCAGGCTTTGAGTCCGAAGGATATTAGTGACATAACTCCCGAGGTGTTGCAAGAGTTTTTTGGAGTTATCCCGGAGAATGCCACTCCATTTGAAATGCAATACCTTTACAATCCACGTGTTCAGTATGAACATCTTTCCCTTTGGCACACGCAACTTGCAAAGTATGATTTGCCTCAAGATCCTCAGGCTCTTTTCGATTATTGTACCCGAGAAATAGTGGTGGATAACGACAACAACAGCAATGGAGCCACACTCTCGCCGAGAGGAGTATTGTATCTTAAAAGAGCCGATATGCGCTCGCTTAAGGTTGCTTATGTTGCAGCATTGCGCACGAAAGGCATTCCTGCACGCATCAATCCCTCTACCCAAGCCGTGGAGTATTCGCTCGATAGGGGTGCGAAATGGCATAAAGTGGATTTTGAAGCACAGAGCATCAGCCTTCCTGCAAAAGGAAAAGTTGCCCTCTCTCGAGGAGAGCATCTTCCCATAGAGCCGAAGTATTACAGTCATTTCACAATCGCTCGAATGTCTGCAAACGAGCCTTTCCCCGCAACGGTTTATTATGATTATACCGCAGCCACAGAGTTGCGCACGCTTTTTGCTGCTCCTCAAGAGGTAGAGGTCGGGAATTACCTGCTTATATCCGGTACCCGCATGGCGTCCGGAACAGTTTTGGCACACGTAGAAACGTTCAAAGTGGAAGATAAAACTACGGAGCAGCGCACATTGACCATTCCGAATGACCCCGATGACGTATCCGTTATAGGCTCTATCAACGCAGAGGCAACCTATTTGTCCGTACCCTCTTTGGAACCAACTTCCATCATCTCTACTACGGGACGAGGTTACTTCGTTCTCGCCATTTTGAAGAAAGGAACAGAGCCAACCAATCACGCTCTCAAAGATTTGGAGCGCGTACAGAGCCAACTCAACCAATGGGGACGTCCATTCTTGTTCCTTTTTCCCGATGAGACGGATTATAATGCTTTCCGAAAGGAAGAGTTCCCTCATCTTCCTTCGAATGTAACGTATGGAATAGATCAAAATAGGGCAATTGAAAATATGCTGAAACAAGCTGTAAATAGTACATCTTCAGATTTGCCATTGGTTGTTGTTGCCGACTCTTTTGGTCGTGTGGTCTTTGTTCGTCAGGGGTACACCATCAGTTTGGGTGACCAAATCCTTTCCATTCTTCCCAAATTATAAGTCAAAGCATTGTCGTTCCAAAGAATAAATACATTTATGCGTCCTGTCATAGCAATTGTTGCCGGCGGTTATTCCGGAGAGTATGAGGTTTCCCTACGCAGTGCAGCCAATATAATGCGTTCGATAGATAGGGAGCTATTTGACCCCTATTTGGTTCTTATCTCCAGAGATGATTGGTCTGTACAAGTGGGCGATGCCTGTTATCCCGTAGATAAGAACGATTTTTCGTTTGAATTGGAAGGGACTGTAATACGTTTTGTCTATGCTTTTATTACGTTGCATGGGACACCCGGCGAAAATGGCTTGTTACAAGGTTATTTGGATATGTTGCAGATTCCTTATAACACAGGGGGAGTGCTTACGGAGGCTCTTACATTTGATAAGTATTGTTGCAATCGCTACCTCTCGACATTCGGTATTCGTACTGCGAAATCCATTCGACTTTTTGCCGCTAATCCCTATAATGTGGATCAGATAGCCCAAGAGATTTCTCTCCCTTGCTTTGTAAAACCCAATATCGGAGGCTCGAGCATTGCCACAAGTAAGGTAACTGAGTATGAACAGTTGCAACCTGCCATAGAGCGAGCTTTTGAAGAGGCTTCGGAAGTAATGGTAGAGCACATGATCGTTGGCACGGAAGTTACGTGTGGTTGCTATATTGTAGGGGGGGGGAGCTCAAGCTCTTCCTGTGACAGAGGTTGTCGTACACGATGTGGAGTTTTTCGACTATGAAGCCAAGTATCTGGGTAAAAGTGATGAAATAACTCCTGCACGTATTCCTCTGGAGCAGACGCAAAAAATACAGAGACTCACGCAGGAGATTGCACACTATATTCATGCGAGTGGAATTATTCGTGTAGACTACATTATAGAGTCAGATGGAGTGCCTACTCTTTTGGAGGTAAACACCACTCCGGGGATGACCGATGCCAGTTTTATTCCGCAGCAAGTGCGTGCTGCAGGGATGGATCTCGGGAAATTATTCACAGAAATTATTCAAGACAAACTTCAGCAATGATGGAGCAGAGCATTTCAATCGACGCAATACGGGAGCAAATTCGCCCTTACGAGGATCACGAAGTAGAAGCGGCAGCAAAATTATTGACCGAAAATCCTGAATTCAACATGGTGCTTCGGGCTGCAACTCCGGAACATGCCGATTCTTTTATTGCAGCCATCCGTTCGGCACGCACGATTCGAGATTTCAAATATAATTTTAGTTATAAGCTGATTAAAGGGATTGTTCAAGGTAATTCCTTTAGTTGCACTCTTTCGGGGCGCACGAGGTTGGGAGAGGATATTCCCTATACCTTTATTTCCAATCATCGAGATATTGTTTTAGACTCTGCTTTGCTTAACATCCTTTTGGCGGATATCGGCTATCGATTGCCTCGCATTGCCATTGGAGATAATTTGCTTGTTCGTCCGTGGATCAAAGATTTGGTACGTCTGAATGATAGTGTCATCGTACAACGCTCTCTGCCTCCTCGGCAATTTTTAGCTTCGGCACAAGCTCTTTCTCAGTATATCCATTATTCTATACGAGAGGACAATAGTTCTATTTGGATTGCTCAGCGCGAAGGACGAGCAAAGGATAGTGATGATCGCACGCAGGTGGCTCTGCTCAAAATGATAGCTCTCTCGGGGACGGGCAGCTGTGTAGAGCGTTTGCAGGCAATCAATATAGCACCTGTCAGCATAAGCTATGAGTATGATCCTTGTGATTATCTCAAGGCAAAAGAGCTCTACATACGCAAGAGAACGCCCGACTATAAGAAGCCCGAGGGAGAGGATTTGCTGAATATGAAAGAGGGCATAATGGGCTATAAAGGGCGGATACATTTTTCTTTGGGTACCCCTCTCAACCGCCTATTGGAAGGAGCGGAAATGCCTAAAGCGACCAATGAACAGTTGCAAACACTTGCCACTGTCATAGATACGGAAATACATAAACATTATCGTCTCTATCCGGGTAATTATATCGCAGAAGATAGGCTTAGACAATCGCGAATTTATGCAGATATGGGGCATTATAGCCCGGCAGAAGAGGAGCATTTCTTGGCTTATGTGGCAGCCCAAGCCGTCAAAACGGGACTTCCGCAAGAGGCGTATGAAGAACTTCAAGAACTTATTTTACTCATGTATGCCAACCCCTTGCGCAATTATAGGCAGGCTATTGGTTCAACAGAGAAAAATTGAAAAGTGAGTGCTTAGGAGATAAATCGTTATTTTTGTAGTAGATATTGCACATCTTGCGTATTTTGTCGTAAGTTTTTTGCGGATGGCTTCGTAGTTCAACGGATAGAATAGTGGTTTCCTAAACCATAGATTCGGGTTCGATTCCCGACGGAGCTACTTCTTTTTTCTTTCTCTTCTTAACGTGGATTTGCCATATCTCTCTCAATGGGAGGAGTGGCAGGGTGTTTTGCATCCCATGGGTTCAATGTTTTGGGTATTTCTTAGAGAGGTGCATTCCATGTTTGTTGTTTACTCTTGGTGCAATCTATCTAAAAGAGAATGCTTACCTGATATGTTTTCTTATCTTTGTCGGAGTATATAAATAAGTAAGTAAAAAGATAGATATTTCTAAGGAAACAGATCATTATGAGTGAATTTATAAACAACTCTTCACAACGTAAGGAGATGCTACGGCATCTAATCCTCCAACTTCATAAAGGCGATAATCCGGAAGTGTTGCGCCGGCAACTTATCGAGCGCCTTCGTTCCATTCCCTATAATGAAGTGGTGGAGGTCGAGCAGGAACTTATCAATAGTAAGGAATTGCGCGAGGAGGAAATCCTCCATTTCTGCGATTTGCACACACAAGCACTTGAGGGAGCCATCGACCAAAAAGAGGCAAAACAAGTACCTCCCGGGCATCCCGTAGATACATTTAAGAAAGAAAATATCGCTCTTCAAGCAGAAATCGATCGCTATAATAGATTGAAAACACGTCTTCTTTCCGAAGCATTGTCTCACGAAGATTGGGCTGCACTCTTTTTGGATTTGCATCGCATATTCAATAATTTGGCAGATGTGGATAAGCATTACAAACGCAAGGAGTATTTGCTTTTTCCCTATTTGGAGCAAAAAGGTATCACAGGACCTCCAAAAGTTATGTGGGGCAAACATGATGAAGCGCGAGCTTTACTAAAAAATGCCTTTGAAGCAATTAACGCAGGGGTTTCTTCACAAGAAGAATTGATGGGGCTTGTACAGTTGGTTTTTGACCCGGCTATCGAGCAAATAGGAGGGATGATATTCAAGGAAGAAAACATTCTTCTTCCCATGGCTTTGGATACGCTTTCAGAGGCAGAATGGGCTAAAGTTTATGAAGAGACGATGGATTTTGGCTACTGTCTCATTGACCCGAAGGAAGAGTGGACCCCTTCAGAACAGACTGCCACTCAAGAGGCGGCGCACTACATTCAGAGTGACGCCATCCGCCTATCTTCGGGCGCCTTCAATTTGAAGGAATTGGAGGCTCTTTTTGTCCACCTTCCCATTGATATAACCTTTGTGGACAAAGATGATAAGGTGCGCTTTTTCTCCCACAGTCCCAAGAGGGTATTCGAGCGTAATCGCTCTATTATAGGACGTGATGTACGCATGTGTCATCCTCCCGGCAGTGTTCATATTGTGGAGCAAATCATTGACGACTTTAAGAGTGGTCGCGAGCACAAAGCTGCCTTTTGGTTAAGTAATTTCCAAGGACGCTTTGTGTATATCGAATACTCGGCAGTACGTTCGCCCGAGGGCGAGT
This sequence comes from Porphyromonas sp., assembly GCA_041848345.1. GTDB lineage: Bacteria > Bacteroidota > Bacteroidia > Bacteroidales > Porphyromonadaceae > Porphyromonas. The sequence continues at coordinate 14,867 of JBGZIN010000088.1, read as the reverse complement.
ATTTGGGAGTGGTTGAGGTAACGCAAGATCTGACTGAGTTGCGCAAGTTGGAAGGCGATCAACGTCTGCTATCCTATACGAAGAAGTAATCCAATCGTTTATTTATCCCCACTTATGGAGCTTGCTCTCTATTTAGGTGGGGATTTTATTGAGTATGAAAGAGCAAAGATTATCCATTACTCCCGAGATGACCGTTGCAGATTTGTTGGAATACTATCCGACTTTGGAGCAGCGTTTGATAGAGCTTTCACCGGCTTTTTCCAAACTTAAAAATCCTATTTTACGACGTACGGTTGCTCGCATAACCACTCTGCAAAAGGCTGCACAAGTGGCAGGTCTCAATGCCTTGGATATGGTTAATGAGTTGCGTGGAATGGTTGGCTCCTCTCCATTGCAGAAGCAAATGCTTGAGGACTACTCCGCTGCGGAAAATATGGGATTGCCCATTGAGTTTTCCATTCCTTTGGTAACACATAGAATAGATGTACGTCCTTTCTTGGAGCGAGGCGAGCATCCCAAACAGCGTATTTTGGAGCTGGCAGAGGAGATGGGAATAAGTGATTTATTGGAGTTGATAGCCCCATTCCCTCCCGTTCCAATTATAGAGATTTTGTTGAAACGAGGATTTCGGGTGAGTAGAGCAGCTATCTCGACCGATGGCGCAGAGCATTATTACATTTGTCGTGGCTGATTTTACTCGGTAGAGAGCTATCTTCCACTCCCTTACGTAAAAGAAGTATCGGGTCTTGTTTACTCGATACTTCTTTTTTTGTTGCAGCACGATGACGGATTCATCGTCTGAGGGATATATATGCCGAATGAGTTTTAATCCCGGCATTGTCGTCCATCGGCTACAAGAATAGCTTTTGCGTTAGGATATTGTTCTTTTCAGTTTTTATCTCTAAAAGGAACACTCCCCGGCAATGATACGGGAGAGTCAGAAGGGCTGTTCCACAATCGATCTTCGCAATTGCCACACACTCCCCGAGGGTGTTGTATAACATACATACTTTACTCTCTTCGGGTAAGGAGCTCACTCTCATCTCCTGACCACTTATATGGATTTTCATTGGGGAGTGTAGTGGTTGATCAAGCGCCGTGCAAACAATGATTTTGAAGCGTTGCCAAAATTCAGAGGCTTTGTATGCCTCTTCACTTCCTTTGGGTACTTCGAGGCGACAAACGTTGTAATCCACCCCTTCAAACGGATCGTCTTTATCCAAGCAAGTAATGGGCGTTGGGTTAGCCACTTTTACACACTTCAACTGACTTGCTCCACAGAAGGCCCTCCAACCGAATGCAGCAAAGGAATAAGGCAGTGAGATCTTTTGCAGATTTGTACAGAACCAAAAAGCAAAGTCTTCGAGTCGCTCCGTTCCCTCCAAAATAGTGTATTCGCTCGCTGCTTTATTGGGGAAAGAAACGAGCTTTTTACCATCTTTCGTGTAGAGAACTCCTTGATCTACTTTGTAGTGATCATTGTTGCCATTGATAACAAATCGTTCCATTTGATCACATCCGAGGAATGGATTTTGTACCAATTCGATGGGTGCATTGGGAATAATCACCTCTTTTAGAGCCCCGCATTCGGCAAAAGCTCCGTAGTCTACCAATCGCATTGTCGCGGGGAGCTCCAAATGTGTCAATCCATCACAGCCTCTGAATGCAAGTTCCCCGATGTTTTGTGTTCCTCCCAGAGTTAAAGTTTTCATCGCTTTGCATCGGTCGAATGCTTCCTTGTGAATGGTAATCATACTTGAAGGGAGGTTTACCCCCTCAAGAGAGGGGCATTGAGCGAAAGCCCAGTCTTCGATACTTTCCAATCCTTCGTTAAAGTGTACTTTTCGGAGGGCTCCACACTCTTGAAAAGCAGATTTCCCAACACGACGCAGTGAGGAGGGGAAGGATATTTCTTCCAATCTATCGCAAAATTGGAATGTATTGTTGCCTGTCTCCTGAACGCCTTCAGGTAGTGTCAGGCGTACCACACCCGATGCCGACAGGAAGGCTTCATCATCTATTTTTTCAAGACGTTGAGGCAGGTTGATGACGCTGAGTCGAGGTGTTTGTTCAAAACTTCGTTTGCGAATAATCTTGACACCATCGGGTATGGTAATCTCTTTCAATTCTTTACAGTGTGTGAACATATAGGCTCCCATCTCTTGCAAGCGATTGGGCAGTTGAAGACTCTCAAGGCTCAAGCATCCCCCAAAGGCTGTTGTTTCAATACGTGTGATACCGTCAGGCAGAGAGATGTTTTTAAGATCGAAGCAGTTGAAAAAGGCTCCTTTGCCGATAGCCGTAACATGGGGTGGTAGTACTATGGTCTCCACCGAAACGCAGTTGTAAAACATCTTATCGGGTATTTTATTCACATCCTCGATGAGATACTCTTTTACTGTTTGGTCTTTTTCCACTGTGGCTATGTAATAGATACCTCCGACAACGAAACGCACCTCGGAAATATCGAGCTTTTTCAATATGTTGGGGGCTTCAAAACCATTGCTTTTTCCACCGCAAAGCTCCCGTATGGTGCGCACATCACTGCTGTTAATCTCACCGATTATTTTTATTTCTGTAATTGATTCGTAAATGTTGTCGGGTAATTTTTCCCATAAAGTGCCCGGTTTTTCCAATTTGATCGTACAACTATTCTGCCCCCATAACCACGGGCTGACGAATAGAAAGATACAAACGAGTAAACTCATCGATAGTCTTCTTTTCATAGTACAATAACAGATTAAAGTGAAACTTGAGATATGTTTATTCTATTTGATACATAGGCGAGCACTTCTACCTCCAAGCGAGATAATGAATATCCCCGAGTGGGGAGCTTCCACATATACTTCGCCCCCTTTCACCGAATGTTGGCTGATGGTTTTGCCCCCTATATCCATGAGAGAAAGGTGAGAAACGTTGGGGGGGATGGAACTGATGCACCAGCCCGTGGGCGTTGTTTGTATGCTTAGGGAGGCTGTATCTATATTTTCCACTGCGCTATCTTTGCAACCCGTGCCATCTCCGAGGGTGCTCACCATCCATCCTTTTTCTATGGCGATAGCAGTTTTGCTCACGTTGGCAATGCCGTTGCTTTGGTTGAATAGGAGCAACCCACCCAATTCATTTTCGTCATCTTCGGGGCGTTTGGATCTGAGTGATCGGTACAAATCATCCAAGGCACATACATCCATTGCCGTTTCTTGCACCGATACGAAGCGTATGTTGGTAGCTTTGCTGAGGTCAAGAGCTTTGATTTGCGTCTTGTTTACTGTGAGGTCTTGCAGATCGGTAAGCTGCTCCACTGCGATGGATGATAGTGGATTTTGCCCGCAATTTAGCCCCACGATTTTAGTCAAAGGAGCCAAATTGAGGTTGCTTATTTGATTATCATTGCAGTCAAGGTGCAACAAAGATGATAGTTTTTCCACGGCAATTTCTTTGAGAGCGCAATTGCTACAATTCAGCGAAGTGAGTGTTGGGGAGAGCTGTACCTTTGTCAGTTGTGGATTATGTGAGCAGTCCACTTCGGAAAGGTTGGAGCAGGCTCTAAGATCCAATTCGCTCAAATGATTGGAATGGCAAATAAGGAACTTCAACCGATTGGATGCGGATAAGTCTAATTGGGTAAGCAAGTTATTGTTGCACACCAGCATTTCCAAGAGCGGAGCCTCGGAGATTGCCAATGAACTGATCTTGTTGTTCTCGCAAAGGAGTGTGCGCAAATCGCTCATTCCGCTGATGTCCAATGCTTGCAAATCGAAGTTGTTGTCCGTAACAAGAGTCTTCAATCGCTTGGTTTGCGAGAGATCTAAATTCTTCAGCCCTGCCATTGGAAGAATAAGCGTATCAATATGGTTGTTGTTGGGCAAGGCGAGTTGTTCCAAGGGCTTTCCCAACCCTGCGGCAAAGTAATGCAACTCGGGATTGTTTTTCAGATCATAACGAGTGATAAGTGTTTGCAGTGCCGATAGTTTTTTCAACCGAGGAGCATGACGCACGTCGAGTGTACGGAGGGATGGATTGGCACCGCAATCCAAAAATGTCAGTGCAGAGTTCTGTGTGGGTAGTTTTAACGAAGAGAGTTTGTTGTTGGTTACAATGAGTGTGTCTAATTGCAGATGCTTGCTTACGTCCAATTGTGTTAGAGGCGAGTCCTGAACAACCAGCATTTTTAATCTTTCATTGTTGCTCAAATCAAGCGAAGAATTGAAATTTTTGCGGGATATAAGATGAGTTAGCGAAGGCATTCTGCGCACATCGATCTCCTTTAGGTTATTGCCCGAGCACTCCAAAACGGCGATATTTCCTTTGATAACCAATTGATCGCTGTACGTCTTGCCCTTAAATCCCGTGGCATGGGTGTGTAAGGGGAAGCGTTCTGTGCATCCATCCCCCCAGTCGAAAACAACCTCGCCCTCGCTTTCTCCCCAAAGTAAAAGGCGATAGTCGGCTCCTCGTTCTTCTACGAAACGTAGGGTGATACTCTTTTCTTCAGGGTTTTGTCCCCATGAGTTGCTTAACGGAAGTACGCTAAGCAACAGCATTACAATGCGTACAATCTGTGTCTTTTTCATGATCTTTTTCGGGAATAAACGTCTGTTCTCTTAGTATATGGATCTATATCTGTATGCTTATATCTGTATGGATTGGATTAAAAAATATATACTTTTTCGTTTCTCTTTGCGGGCAAATATATAAATAAATGCAATAAATAGTCTCTTTTCTCGAATTTAATTTGAGCCTTTATGGGGTTGAATGCCGGGATGAAGAGGAAGCAAATCGGAGCAATGAACAATATCTCCCACAAAAGGTGTGGGAAGGCTATAAAAAATGAACGCATACAAACTCGAATTTGTATGCATTCATTTTCATTTTTGTATGCTATGAAATTTTAGTTTGTATGCATTCAAAATTATTGCCTGATCGGAGCAAAGAATTTTGCACCGTGGCGAAATTTTTCCTTTACAACCAATGTTCGGCTGATGAGTGAAAGAGAAAAGGGGGAGGCACTTTCCTCAAAGCAATCCACAGTGTAGTTTTTACACATCTCCCTCGCCCATTATACGACAATAAAACATGGTACACACCCCTCTTCAGCCAACCAAAAGAGGAAACCCCTCACTCGATAAAAACAGCGTTATTAGTCCACAGCTACACATAAAACATTAAAAATCATCCTTTGTAGTTAGCCAATCAAAGTATAATAGCATTATTTAGGTATTGGATTAGCTATATATGTAGTCTAATTTTGCACCCGATTTTCCCAAACATATTCAAGGGAATACTTTAAGCAAGAACAAAATCAAAACAACGAGATGAAAAGAACTTTACTCATGGGACTGAGTTTACTCAGCTCCCTCTCTTTGCTCTGGGCAGGCTCTCCCAACAAAATCGGCAGAACCGATACAGACACTCTTACCAACAATCGTTCTCTGAGCGAAATCGAAGTCTTAGGCAAAAGGACACGTCCGGAAAGTCGTCCTTCTGCTACCTTAAGATTGGCACAACCTCTCATTACAGTGCCTCAGAATATACAAGTAATCACAAGCAGCTTACTCAACGAACGGCAAATTACCAACCTTGATGAGGGTTTAATGTCGCTGACAAGTGGCATCACTCGCATTGAACATTGGGGTGCATATAGCCGTTTCAACGCTCGTGGTGCACGCCTTGCCGCCTTTCGTGATGGAATGAACATTACCACAACGTGGGGTCCCATGACAGAAGATATGGCATTTGTGGAGCGAGTGGAGTTCGTCAAGGGTCCTGCCGGATTTATGATGAGCAATGGAGAGCCCGCAGGATTATATAATGTCGTTACCAAAAAACCTTCGGGAATAAACAAAGGCGAAGCCAGTTTGAGCTACGGAAGCCACGAGTTTTTCCGTGGAACGCTTGACTTTGACGGAGGCATCAACAATCGCTTACTCTACCGTCTGAATGCCTACGGACAGAGTGCGCAATCACATCGTAAACATGAGTTTGCCAAACGTTATGGTATTGCTCCTGTCGTAAACTACAAATTGGGCGAGCAAACAGACCTAACGCTACAATACATGTACCAATACCTCAATACTTCCAATACGGGCGGTCCCTACGTTTTCACACCCAATGGTTTTGGCAGTATCGGAAAAGAGGCGAGTATGCTCGAACCGGGTTTAACTCCTACCGTGTATAACGATCACTACCTATTGGCTCGTCTCAATCACAAACTGTCCACCAATTGGAGCCTTACTGCGCAAACAGCCTGGAGCCTCAGTGTGAAGCAAGGAGAGTCCATGTGGTACTACACAGATAAGACTACTTGGACGAAACCCATCACCTCTTCGGGAGATATGATCCGCCGTGTCTCCACTGCCGATGCTATGACTGATATGCGTTTTGGACAGGTGTATTTCAACGGCAAAGAACGCACCGGCATCATTACACATACGATGCTCTTGGGGTTGGATCTGGGAGAAAAGAACTCTTGGCACGATTGGATGCAAGCTCATAATTTGGACACTCCGGAAAAGCCGTTTAACGTATTCAACAGTAAAAATAACGGGACACCAGCCAACGGTTATCCCTCATTCGACCGTAGCAAGAGCCTGGTGGAGCGAGCCAATTCAACTCGCATCCGTCAGAGCTTTGTAGGGCTTTATGTACAGGATCAATTGGGCTTCTTTGACGATGCTCTTCGTCTGACGCTTGCCGCTCGCTATACTGATGTGAAGGATGATAGCTATGGCACCACCGTTACACATGAAAGGCATATCACTCCTCGCTTGGGATTGAGCTACTCCCTTGACAATGCCACCAGTGTTTATGCTTTGTATGACCAGGCATTCAATCCTCAAATGGGACGTACTCGCACAAGCGATAAGCTAAAACCCATCACGGGCAACACTTACGAATTGGGCGTTAAGAGAGATTGGTTCGACGGGCGCTTGAGTACCTCTCTGGCTGCCTACGTTATGCTCCGCAACAACGAAACCACTGCCGATCCGCTCAACACGGCGAATGAAGACTACAAGGTACAAGACGGACAAAGCAAAGCGCAAGGAATCGAGTTCGACCTTATGGGCGAAATTCTTCCCGGACTGCGACTTATCGCCAATTATGCTTTTACCGACTACCGAGTAACCAAAAGCATCCTTGCCAACCGCCCTGTTGGTATGCGTTTGGCAGGTTATGCAAAGCACACCTTCAATGCATGGCTCAACTATGCATTGCCTAAAGGGTTTAATGTGGGCTTGGGATACAATGCGCAGCTTGATCGCTCTTCATGGGGATGGGTGCCCGATGCAACAACGCAGAGCGAACTGCCCGATTACCATCGTTTCGATGCCAACCTGTCATGGACTTTGCAAGACCTCAGTATAGGACTCAACATCAACAATCTTTTGGATAGGCATCTGTACAGTGGACGCGCCTATGCCGATCACACTTACCAACAAAGTGAAGCAGGGCGTACTTTCCGCCTGAATTTAACGTACCGTTTCTAATCGCACCATGAATAGAAATGGTATACGGAAGTGGTCAGCACGACTGCACCTTTACTTGGGTTTACCCTCCGGGTTGGTACTTTTCATAGTGGCTCTCACCGGGGCGATCTACGCTTTGCGACCGGAAGTCGCAGAGATGGGTCGCCCCAATCTCTCCATACAAGACGAAGGTAGAAACATACTTCCACCCCATGCACTAATCGATAAGATTAAAGGTGAAGTCTTTCAAACGCCTGCCGATACGACAAACCTTATTTACGGTGTTACCTATAATGGACGAGAGCATGCCGCTGCCATAGTGGCGAAAATCGGAGACTCTCGACGAAGCACTCTCTACTTGGATCCCTATTCGGGCGAATTGCTCTATACAGAACACAGCTCTTACGACATATTCCGTTGGGCTATGAGTGGACATCGCTCGTTATGGCTCCCTCGGGAAATCGGCAAGCCAATAATCGGTTGGAGCATTCTTCTTTTCACCATTGTTACTATTACGGGCTTGATCATCTGGCTACCGCGTAAGCTCAATAAGAAGAACCTCAAAGCCGTAACCACCATCAAATGGAGAGCCAAACGAGTTCGTTTGTTCTTAGACATCCACAATGTTGTCGGTATTTACACGGCTGCTTTTGCCCTCGCTATTGCTATAACAGGGCTTACGTGGAGCTTCGAGTGGTGGGCGAATGGTTATTATGGACTACTCACAAGGGGTGAAACTTTGGAGACTTGGTACATGCCGACCTCCAATACTGAACAGACTCTCCCCACAACCAACACCGACAGCATTTTATGGCAACGAGTACAAGCAATCTATCCGATAAAGAATAATGGGGCAACCCTGCGCTTTGACTTTCCCACAACTGCAGATGGCGTCTATACGGTGGTATATAATCCCAATGGCGAAAATACCTTTTACAATGCAGAATATAACTTCTTCGATCGGTATAGTTTAGAACCCATCTCAGGAGGTGGACTCTACGGCATTCCTCAAAAAGAACTCAGCGTGGGGCAACGTATCTATCGCATGACCTACGACATCCATTCCGGCAGTATCGGCGGATGGGTGGGGCGTTACATCGCCTTTACTGTTTCGTTGCTTTTGTGCCTGTTGCCCATAACGGGTATATACCTTTGGTGGCGCAAGCGAAAGAATAAAAAAAACAGACAATAGCCGCTAATGTCCAACCAACATACTTGACCATCATAAAGAAGTTGAGTGAGGTATTTCTCTTAAAAATCTCCGTGTAGTTCTATTTGACTATATGGAGATTTTAATTTTATGAGAGGAATAATATATGAAGATCGCGGGGATATTTGTTTTTTCTCGGAAAAATATTATCCAGATGCCAATGCTATGTAAGAACTATTTTTTTTCAATGCAACTCAAAAGGAAAGTTGCCATTGGTCGCTTTTCCAATGAAGCACAATATGCAAAAGGGATATTATACGACAAAGAAAATGATCCCATGGGAAAGCAAACCTTAGACATTCTTTTCTCCAAATTAGCTGCTTCGGAGAAATTTTTGTTGTTGGAGCGAAGAGATTTGGCATCTCTCATTTCCGAAAACTCAAAAGAGGGCGAAAAGATGACAAGTATTGATGTAGACTATATAATCATTGGTTCTATAACTGAGTTTGGACGAAAAAAAGAGGTGTATTTTCCACCCCAAAAAACAAACGGTAGAGGCGGCTGTCTTTGTTCTCGGGAGGGATGATTGATTCCGACGAAGTAAAAGGTTCTGCAGAATTAACTTCTAAAACGACCTTAGGTATCGGGTGAAGAGCCAGTTTTGATGCCATTTTAAGAGACAAAGCTACCTCAGAAGCTATTGGTCAGTTTGTAGAAAACATCATAAATAAATGCACAAATAACCCTTGGAAAACCTATTTTCTGGCGTATGACAGTGACGCTATTTTGATTGCAGAGGCAAGTCAAGGCATTAAAAAGGGTATGATTTTCAGCATAATGACTAAAGGGAAGCAAGTGAAGAATCCGCAGACTGGCATACTGCTCCCCCCCCTGGCAAAAAAGATAGGAGAGGAAAGTGTTACAAATAGGAGGAAATGCCTCAGAAACAGAGTATTCATTCATAGAAGTGAAAACTCAAGAGAAAATAGATGCAACAAAAATGAATAACTATATAATTGAAGAAATAAGGTGAAAAAGCTATTGATTGTATTCACCCTCCCGTTATTATTACTTACCCGCAAAGCAAATCACTCTGTTGCTCAGCAAGGCGGATATGGCGTATCTGCTGTTTGTTAGTATGGATGACTTACAGGAGAAGAAGTAAGCATCGATAACCAAACTCCCTTCGTTGCGATGGTAATCGACCAAGAAGCTGCTCGCCGTAAGGGGACTCAGTACAGAATTGCTATTTTAAGATAACGCACAGAGGCAAAATACTATACCAAAAAAATCTTTGTATACCCCCAATAACCAAACCAATCATGGGGAGCAAAGGACTATTTTTATATGACCCTCTATATCCCCCTTTGCGAAAAAGGGTATTACGTCTGCTCTCCCTACTTGACGATGGAACTATTACAGCAGGAAAGTGCCTACGATGCCGAAATGTTTATAGAGGGAACCCTTGCTCCTTTCAAAACCATTTTTGAGGGCTGATGTTGTCATGTTTACTATAATCAAAGATTGGCAAAGAAATAGTGCGGTAGGTTCGCTTACTGTCAATATTAAATATATTCTCCGCTTAACTAAAACGGGAAAAACTCTTTATGCTAAGGAGGGGACTATTATGGTTGATACAAGTATAAAAACGGGTAATAGTGCATTAGAAATTTTAATTGGAGCGATTGCTCCTGCAATCAATGTGGCAGCAACGGATAAAGTTATTGCCTGGCGAAAATGCAATACTTACGTTGGGGTTGATACTCCAAAGGGTCGATACGCTCATCATGGATGAACTAGGAATCAACTCACTTGGCAACTCCCTCTTTTATTCGAACCGTTGTACGATAAAAAACAACGAAAAACAGCAATGGAGCATCTATTCTAAATGGTTCCGTTGCTGTTTTTACGTTTAGTATCTCTGCAAATAGTGGTAATCTTCAGAGGTACCGACTCCAAATACGCCAATTCTCATTGGCTTGAATAAGGAGCATATCTATGCCATTTTTAACTTCCGCTCCTCGCATCCGAGCCCTGTGCAGAAATTGAGTTTCTTCAGGCGAATAGATCAAATCATAACATAAATGATCGGGGGTCAATGCATCATAAGGGATGGAAGGCATTGATAGGGTATCGGGTGTCATCCCCAAAGGCGTGGCATTGACGACAACAAAACAAGAGGATAGTAGCTCGGGTGTAACCTCTTCGTAACCAATTGTACTTTCCAAACTCCCCTTTCGGCTCACCACGATGCTCATGACGCCCAACTTCTTAAAAGCTCTCTGAACGGCACGAGAAGCCCCTCCGGAACCCAAAATCAACGCTTTACGATAGTGTTTCTTCATTATGGGAAGCATTGATTGATAGAAGCCCTCTACATCTGTATTGAACCCGATCAAGCGACGCCTGCCCCAAAGTCGCTTTTCAACCACAACGGTATTGACCGCTCCAACGTAATCAGCCTCAACATCTAAGTCTTGAAGATACGGTAGAATAGCTCTTTTATAGGGACTTGTAACGTTAAAACCACACAAAGAGGGGTGTTCTTTCAAGAATGCCCCCATTTCTTCAATTGTCTCTAAATCCGCATTTATATAGCGTGCATCAATCCCCTCCAAGCGAAACTTTTCATTGAAAAAATCCTGCGATTTGGAGTGTTTCACAGGATGACCGATGAGAGCAAACTCTTTCATTTGACAGCCTTATAAAGAGTGGCGATACCACCCGAAAGAGGAGTGAAAGAAACATGTTGATAGCCTGCTTTAGTCAAGCGTTCGGCAAAGGCTTCGTACTGGGGCATAGCCCGCACAGAGCGCGGAAGGTAGGTATAAGCCTCTCGATTGTGTGCCACAAGCGACCCTACAAAGGGAACGAAGGTACGTGTCCAAAGAGCATAGCCTGCACGCAAAATGGGGATGCGTGGAACAGATAACTCCAAAATAACAATATGCCCACCCTTTGCTGTTACTCGATACATCTCTGCCAACGATGCGTCCAACCGCTCAAAATTGCGGACTCCGAAGGCACACGTTAGCACATCAAAAGCATTATCGGTGAACGGCAATGCTTCACAGTTGGCTTCCATGAGAACAATGGGAACCGGAAGAGCTGCCTTACACACCTTTTCCTCTCCCTTCTGCAGCATTTCTTTGGATATATCCACCCCGACGATTTTCGTGAGAGAAGATACTTTTTCTGCCATATCAAGCGATAGATCTGCCGTACCGACAGCCACATCAAGCAGCGTAGTGGGATGTAGCTCTTTGACTGCAAGTACAGCATCTCTACGCCACAGTCGGTCTACTCCAAAAGTCATCAGCTTATTAAGTAGATCGTAACGGGTGGCAATGGAGTCAAACATATTGCGCACACGTTCGGTTTGGGATAGCGGTTGTATAGGCATGGTGTGTAGAAAAAAAGAGTTCGAGAGCATACCTTTCCTCCTGCATCAAAGCGATAAAGAGGGGATGCTCTCGTTGATTTACGGGTATATCCTGCTGTTCGTTACGAACTTATTCATTGATAGCTTTCCAAAAAGAGGCGCATATTTTGCTCTATACGATTGCCCAATCCCGACAAATCGCCACGTTCAAAGGTTTGTCCCATCACTTTTTCGTACAATTCTATATAGCGATCGGAAACACTTTTGCAGTAGTCTTCCGTCATCTCGGGCACTTGTTCATCGGCACGCCCCATAAAGCCGTTATCCGTTAGCCAACGACGTACAAACTCTTTCGACAATTGACGCTGTGGCTCTCCCTTTTCAAAGCGTTCTTCAAAGCCCTCTGCATAGAAGTAACGAGAAGAATCAGGTGTGTGAATTTCGTCGATCAAGTATATCTTGCCATCCTTTTTACCAAACTCATATTTCGTATCAACGAGTATAAGTCCTTTCTCTTTTGCCAGAGCAGTTCCGCGTGCAAAGAGCGCTTGGGTATACTGCTCCAAAAGGGTATAATCCTCTTCGGAAACCAACCCTTGACGAATGATCTCTTCGCGAGAGATATTTTCGTCATGCCCCTCATCTGCTTTGGTGGTAGGCGTTATGATAGGACGCTCCAAACGTTGATTTTCACGCAACCCATCGGGCAATTTGATGCCGCAAATCGTGCGTTCTCCTTCGCTATAAGCTCGCCATGCACTACCTGTTATGTATCCTCGAATGACCATCTCCACCTTGAAGGGTTCGCAACGATGCCCAACGGTTACCATGGGGTCGGGTGTGGCAATCTTCCAATTGGGCACAATATCTGCGGTTGCATCCAGTTGTCCTGCTGCTATTTGGTTCAGCACTTGCCCTTTGTACGGTATCCCCTTCGGCAAGACAACATCAAATGCAGAGATACGATCGGTAGCTATCATGGCAACCAAATCGCCCTCTAAAAAATAAACATCGCGAACTTTACCGTGATAAACACTTTGCTGTCCGGGAAAATGAAAATCTGTGCGCAGTAATGTCTCTAACTTCATAACGCCCCTTCTTTATATTGTATTTGTATTCTCTTCCTTGTTCTTCTCTTTGCGTTCTTCGGCTCTACGCAGGTCATCCTTGTCGTATGCCTCGACAATCTGTTGCACCAAAGGATGGCGCACTATGTCGCCTCGCTCAAAATGGATCTGAGCAATGGAATCAATCCCTCTCAACACCTCTTGCGCATGCTTCAATCCGGAGCGCACACCATAGGGAAGATCGATTTGAGTAACATCGCCCGTGATGATCATTTTTGAGTAGTATCCCATACGGGTGAGGAACATCTTCATCTGATGCACCGTGGTGTTTTGCGCTTCATCGAGTATTATTACGGCATCGTTCAGCGTGCGACCGCGCATATAAGCCAGGGGAGCAATCTGTATGGTTCCCACTTCCATATACTCTTTCAAGCGAGGGGGCGGGATCATCTCTTCCAACGCATCGTACAAAGGTTGCAGATAAGGATCCAATTTATCTTTCATCTCCCCGGGGAGGAAGCCCAATTTTTCGCCTGCTTCCACAGCCGGACGAGAAAGAATAATGCGACGTATTCGCCGCTCTTTCAATGCTTTTACCGCCAAAGATATGGCGATGAAAGTCTTGCCCGTACCAGCCGGTCCCAAAGCAAAAATCATGTCCTTGGCATCGAATGCCTCCACCATCCGCTGCTGATTTTTTCCTCTGGCAGCTATGCTTTTGCCCTTCGTCCCATAAAGGATATGGTAGGCTGGCTCCGGAGCCGAAGCGTCATCGCCTCGAGCTATACGACGAATGACATCCTCATTGAGCTGATTATACTTCTGCGTATGGGCAACGAGGGCATCCAAAACAAGTGTGAACTGATCTATTGCGGTTGGCTCTCCTAAAATTTTCAAAGCCTGATCCGCCACCAACAACCTAATTTTGGGAAACAGCGTTCGGAGTAATATCAAATGCTCTCTATTAACCCCGTAGAAAATGCCCAAATCGACATCTTCGGGAATATAAACTCGCTCGGTTACTACCACTCTATTCTTCTTATCAAATAAGTTATGCACAAAAGTACAAAAGAAAAGAAAACCGACATATTCCGCCTCTTTTCATTGGGAAGCATTGTTCGCAACTACGATTGCAACGATCTCATAAATAGATATTTCTCGCCACGTGCAAGAAAGAAACAAAATGAGAGTTTGAGATAAAACTCCACTCATCTTCATGTGCTTCGTTGGGCTCAAAGCAATGCCTTTTCAATTTGCATGCATTCAACTGATAATTTGTATGCATTCAAACTCGAATTGGTATGCATATAAATTTGATTTTATATGCATTCAATTTTTTCATTCCTACGATCTATATTGGGATGAATAAAGCAATACCTTTACCGAGGATGGACAATGTTCGCCACCCTACTCGTGATGGCAGCCACTGAATATACCATAATCGCCTTCCCCAACTCACATAAGAAACGCCGAAAACAGACACAAGGTTTGAAGATTCTTGCGGGAAAGGTTTTTCTTTTCAAGTGGAATTAAAATCGTCTTTACCAATTCATTACCTATGCGGTATTTACTTCCAATCGTATCCGAGGGCAGGGCATACAAAAGAAGTGAAAGTCCATTTAGAGGGGGTTGGACGGTGTTTTATATCGCCCATGTCGCACGCAAAAACGCTCTTGCACGCCCTGAAAAAATCGTTTGCTCGGGAGCAAAACTTCATTTCCAATCTTGGAAATATTATTTCAAGCCTTGGAAACAATATTTCTAACCTTGGAAATAATATTTCAAGCTTAGAAATAACTTTT
>JBGZIN010000087.1:0-13087 GCA_041848345.1 Porphyromonas sp. | reverse complement strand
CATTCATACCTCTCTGCGTAGGCGCACAAGAGACGGCGCGCATCCTTCTTCGCAAAGGAAATAAGGCAATGGCGCGCAAGGAATATGCTCAAGCGGAAGGGTTCTATCGTAAAGCTTTCGTGCAAGACTCCGCAGAAGTGGCTCTGCGGTATGGACTGGGCAATGCACTCTATGAGCAAGGAAAGTATAAAGATGCCTTGGAGGTGTATGGTAATATACCGACAAAAAATATCGAAAATCAAAAAGAAGCGGCTCAATTATTCCACAACATCGGCAATGCTCAGCTCAAATTGAAGCAATATGCCCCTGCCATTGAGAATTTCAAACAGTCCTTACGCTTCAATCCCACGGATGACGAAACGCGCTACAATCTCGCATTGGCTCTGAAAATGCTCCCCAAAGATCAACAACAAAACCAATCGAACAATGCCCCTTCTCCCAACAATGCCCCGAATAATCAACAAAAAAACAAAAGAGAAGAGCAAAAAAAATCGGACGAAGCCCCCGAAAAATCGGAAAAAATAGACTCTGAAACGGCTAAAAAAATCCTCGACTCCTACCAAAATGATGAGGAAAAAACTCGCCGTAAATACGAGCAAATGCAGCGTTCGCAGCAAGATCCCGAACAAGACAAAAACAAAAAACGTTGGTAAACAACGCTCTTTACATACCTCTGAACAAGCATTATTCAAGGTGTCAATGGCAGATTATCATGTATATCCTCTCACTAATTTTTAGCAACAAACAGAAGGGGCGACATATCGTATCGCTTTTTGTGGCTATACTCTTCGTATTAAGTGGAGCATCATCTCCGCTATGGGCACAAATCAGCTTCAAAACAGAAGCGCCCAACACGGTTTCTCTGTCGGAAAAGATCCGCATTCGCTTTATTCTTAACAGTGCTCCGGGCGATAGTTTCAAAGACCCCGAAGTGGAGGGGGTTTCCACACTCTACCCTCCTTCAAAAGCCATTACCCAAACAGAGCATCAGGGAAAGCCTTCCACTATTTATACCGGCACCTACTTGGCACAACAAGCCGGCACCATACGGATAGGCAGCGCAGAAGTGAAAGTCAAAGGCAAGGTGTATAAAACCGCCCCTCTGTCCATCAAGGTACTACCCGCCGAGAAGGGAGCAAAGAAATCCAATTCAAGTGCTGCGTCCAACATATTCATCAAAGCCATTCCCTCTAAGAATAAAGCTTTTCTTCAGGAGGGAATACTCGTTTCCTACAAAATATACACCCAATCGACTCGAGTAAAATTTGAGCAATCCAAGTTTCCCGAATACGATGGATTTATTGAAGAGGAGATTAACAACGACCATAATATCCAACTTTCCATGGAGCGATATAATGGTAAGAACTATTACACCGGCATCATACGCCAATCCATTATCATGCCCCAACGAAGTGGCACGCTCACCATTCCGCAAGGAGAAATCAATCTCACCGTAGAAATGGAGAAAACGTACCAAAACCCCGATGAACTTTTGGAGACAACCAATCTCCCCACGGTACAACAAAAAGTAAAAACGGACGAAATAAAAATCAACGTATCCGAACTTCCTCGACCAATACCCGAGGGTTTCGATGGGGCTGTGGGTAGCTTTGCGATGAAAGCGGAAATGCCCTCCAAGAACATCAAAACCGACGAACCGTTTACCATCAAATTAACCATTTCCGGTAAGGGAAATCTGAAGTTTATTCCCATTCCCTCCATTAATCTTCCCGAAAGTTTTGAAGTATTGGGGCAAGATGATCAATCGGAGATAAAAGGAACTTTAGACGGAATTAAAGGAAAGAGGGTTATAGAGTATCAAGTAGTGGCACACAACACGGGCAATTATGAGCTCCCTGCCCTCCGATTGGTCTATTTTTCGCCTGAAAGAACAGAATACGCCACAACGCAAACGTCTCCTCTGCCTTTCATCGTGAGCAAAGGAATGGCAGGGACATACGAAGAGCAAAAAAACAATACTACCCGGCTTTCGGCAAATGATATTGCTCCGCTGCACACTCAATCGCTCTACAATAAAAGTCTGACCCGCTTTCTTTATTCACCTCTGTACTGGGGATTGTATCTTCTCATGCTCTCTGTCGCTATCGGAAGTGCATGGCTCTACCGAAAACGTCGAAAGGCAGTTGAAGATGTGATCGGCACCAAGTATAAAAAGGCGGCAAAAGAGCTTTTCAAAAAGCTCAATGAACTGCAAACAGAAGAGCGAAAAAAAGGCAACGAAGAGGCTTTTTACGAGCAAGTTCTGTCGTCTGTTTATAGCTATCTCTCGGACAAGTTTCACCTCTCCACAAGTGTACTCAACATTTCTTCCATACGAAAGACTTTGGAACAAGCAGGTTGTGTGCAGACCGATATTGAAGAGCTATTACAGATTGTACAGCAAGCCGAGTTTGAACGTTATGCACCTAACTCCGATCGTACAACGCAACAATCTTTGGTTGAACGCACCATAAACGTGGTGCAAAAGATTGAATTGTCCAAAAAAAAAGGGTCATGAAACATACCTTATCCATCATAATTTTGTTCTGCTCATTCTCGATTTTCTCTCTGAATGGGAAGGGGACTCCGCAGACAATGCAGGAGGCACAGAAACATTACGAACGAAAAGAGTATCTCTCTGCAATCGAATGCTATCGGCAGATGCTTACTCTTGAGCCTAACCGAGATAATGCCGCTCTCCTTTACAATCTGGGCAATGCCTACTATCGCCAAGGGGAGTTGGGACAAGCGATCCTCCACTACGAAAGGGCTCTGCGCATTGCTCCTCGAGATGCCTACATCCGACATAGTTTGATGGTTGCCAACAGCCAAATTGCCACCCCGATAGAAATACCCACTTCCTATTGGCACGACTTGAGACAAAGTCTGTATCAAGCCATTCCTCTATGGTTTTTGGTTACACTTTCTTATCTTTTCGGGGCTTTATTCATGGCAGGATCACTCTTTTTCCTATTGGGTTCTCGGCGCATTTACAGGCAAGCAGGATTCTATTCCTCTCTGGTTGCCCTACCACTATTGATTGCTCTACACGGACTTCTGTTCGCTGCCCAAAAACAATACAAAAGTACGGCTGAAGCCATCGTTATGGTGGGAAGTGCTACCGTTAAAAGCTCTCCGCAAGCAAACAGTACTTCGCTATACACGCTCCGAGAAGGTAATAAAGTAATCATGGAAGATGTTTCGCCGGACCAACAATGGGTGGCAACCACTCTTCCTAACGGAAAATTGGGATGGGTGGAACGCTCTTCCCTCCAAGCAATATACCCATTCACGCACTAAAAACAGTCATTATGTTAGATCAACTAATCCTGTGGGAACGAGATCTCTTCCTCACACTCAACCACCTCCACACTCCATTTTGGGATGCTTTTATGTATCTCATCTCGGCACGATGGACTTGGACTGCCGTAGTGGTAGCACTCATTTTATGGGTATTCTACAAACGCTCGCCCAAAGAAGCAATTCTATTCATCATTTCAGCCGTTCTAATGCATGTGGTATGCGACCAACTTACCTCCGGTTTCATCAAGCCACTGTTTGAACGTTTACGACCGGCCTATCACCCTTATACAAAAGATTTGGTGCTGAACGTTTACAACAATTTGGGTTGGGGATTTAGCTTTGTATCGGGACATGCAGCCAATTTTTTCGCCATTGCCACTTTTACATCGCTTTCTTTCAGAGATCGATATTACAGCATCGTAGTCTTTCTTTTGGCAGCTACCGTTGCTTACAGCAGAGTTTACTTGGGGGTACATTTTCTCTCAGACATAATCCCGGGAGCCTTGTTGGGGATTTTAATAGGCTACTTGTTCTTCCGTCTCTATGTTTGGAGCCGATGCAAACTCCTCGGCAAGACGCGCGGCAATCTTCCCTATAAGGTATTTCAAAACAATGTTGTCGTCTGGCGTACCATTGTGATCGGTTATCTTGTTTTCATGGTTGCATTTTCGATCGAGATGAGTCGCGTGCTCATCCGCATGGGATACTATTGAATGCCCTCCCCCTCCCAAAAGGGAGGGCATATGCTTGGGACAAAACAAGCTCTCCACAAATGACACTATCAAGCCTTGTCCATACCTTCTTCAGGTGGATGGGGACAACAAAAAATTTGAATGCATACAAACTTGAATTTGAATGCATGTAAATTCGGATTTATATGCATTCATTTTGTCAATTGTATGCATTCAAAAAAGAACCTCTCTTCGGAGAGGGGAAACATCTCCAAAACACCTCGAAAAACATATGTTTGCCAACGAAGAAAAAAATAATCCCCTCCCTATGTATAATAATGTGTAGGTACTCTCCCATTTTCGTTACCTTTGTGATGATTTTTTGAAGCCAACCACAATAAAAGTTGGTACGTTTTTTGTAAGTGTTTATTATGCAGGATTTCCTGAACAATAGACATGTAGAGTAGGAATTGTTATCCAATAGATTTGATGAAAACGGACAAGAATATCAATAATAACGAGCCTTCCAAGGAAGAAGTTATGGCAGGAGCTGAAGCTGTGGCGACTCCAACTCCCG
Organism: Porphyromonas sp.; assembly: GCA_041848345.1. GTDB lineage: Bacteria > Bacteroidota > Bacteroidia > Bacteroidales > Porphyromonadaceae > Porphyromonas. Next base: position 8,536 of record JBGZIN010000087.1, on the reverse strand, counting down.
ATGAAAGCAAGACTGCGACCGAAGAAGTCTCTTCCAATCAAGAGATCAATTTAGAACAAGAGTTAGCTACTCTTCAAGACAAGCATCTTCGCTTGGTGGCGGAATATGATAATTACCGCAAGCGCACAATGAAAGAAAAAGCCGAGTTACTACTCAATGGCGGAGAAAGGGCGTTAAGCGATCTATTGCCCGTGATTGACGATATAGAGCTGGCTCTAAAAAATATACACGAAGCAAGTGATGTAGACTCGCTCCGAGAAGGCGTACAGCTCATTCATACCAAGTTCATTGACTATTTGCAACGACACGGCGTGAAAGAAATAGCAACCATTGGCGCACCTTTCAACGAGGAGGAGCAACAAGCAATAGCTATGATCCCTGCCCCCACTCCCGAGCAAAAAGGGCAGGTTATCGATTGTACAAAAAAAGGTTATACGCTCAATGGCAAAGTATTACGATTTGCCGATGTAGTGGTTGGCGAATAATATATGGCAACAAAAAGAGATTACTACGAAATACTTGGCGTTTCTAAGGGAGCTTCGGAAGACGAGCTCAAAAAGGCTTACCGCAAAATGGCGATTAAGTACCACCCGGATAAAAATCCGGGGGACAAAGAAGCCGAAGAGAAATTCAAAGAAGTAGCCGAAGCCTACGATGTGCTCAGCGATGCGGACAAGCGTGCTCGCTATGATCGTTTCGGTCATGCCGGTGTAGACAACATGGCAGGCGGAGGTGGGTATTCCGCAGGGGGCATGAGTATGGAAGACATATTCAGCCGTTTCGGTGACATATTCGGAGGCTCCGGATTTGGTGGTTTTGGAGGATTTGGTGGTTTTGGAGGAGAAGACCCTACCCCAAGGGGGGCAGATATGCGTGTAAATATCAAGCTCTCCCTGAAAGAAATTGCCAAGGGAACAGAAAAGAAAATAAAGGTAAAGAAGATGGTACACTGCTCTGTGTGCCATGGCGAAGGCACAACAGCTCCGGATGGGCGTTCCACTTGCTCTGTGTGTCAGGGAAGCGGCGTGGTAACCCAAGTTATGCGAACCCCTTTCGGACAAATGCGTTCACAGACCACTTGCCACAATTGTAACGGGTTGGGCACTGTTATCACCAAACCATGTCATCACTGTCAAGGAAAAGGTGTGGAACATGGTGAGGAGATCGTCTCTTTTGATATCCCTGCCGGAGTGGGAGAAGGTGTACAACTCCCCCTTAGAGGAAAGGGTAATGCTGCCCCCTTTGGCGGTGAAAGCGGCGATTTGTACGTACAGTTCACGGAAATAGAAGATCCCAATCTCATTCGCAATGGAAATGACCTCATCTACAACCTATTGATCCCGATAAAAACGGCGATTGAAGGGGGAAAAGTAGAGATACCCACTATCGATGGCGTGGCGCGTGTAACCATAGAACCCGGCACTCAACCGGGCAAAATATTGCGTCTGAAAGACAAAGGGCTTCCCAGTGTACGAGGATTTGGGAGTGGCGATTTGCTCGTCAATGTGAATGTTTTTATACCGACTAATCTCTCCAAAGATGAGCAAAAAATCGTGGCAGAAATGGATGATAAGCCGGGATTTATCCCTCGTGAAGAAGATCGTCAGGTCATCGACAAGAAATATCGAGAGATGTTGTCCCGATAAAACAGCAACAAAAGTGTGCCGATGAAGATGTGCATTCCTCTACGAAAGAAAGAAATACTCCGCTTTTTATGGGTCGGTGTATTTCTTTCTTTGCTTTTTTCATCGCGTGGAGTTGCCCAAGAGACATCTACAAAGGCACCTCAATCCTTGGAGCTGCGATCCGACGCCCCCACCATCAGCTTTCTTTTCAACACCCCCATAGAGCGGGATGTATATTCCATATACGGACATTTAGGCATTCGTGTAGTACAACCCAACGGAGAAGATATTGTATATAACTATGGTGTTTTCGATTTCGATGCTCCCAACTTCATACTGAACTTCATAATGGGTACCATGGATGACTACCGATTGGCAAGTGTCCCTACGGAATTTTACATCAACAGCTATATATACGAAGCCGATTTGTATGAATTGGAACTAAATTTATCCCCTGAAGAGGCCTTGAGAATGGATGCTTTTTTGGTCGATAATCTACAACCTCACAAAGCATACTATCGCTACAATTTTATTTTTGACAACTGTGCTACCCGTCCATTCGAGGCACTCAAAGAAATTTTGTCCGGGGAGTTAGAGTTGAAGCCCGCAACAAAATCTATATCAAGAAGAGAGATGTTGGACCACTGCAACACAAAAAGGGCTTGGTACAAATTGGGTACAGATCTCTCTTTGGGTAGCTCTGCTGACGAAAAAGTCGGGGTGGAGAGTCAGATATTCTTGCCCGTTTATTTGATCGATATTCTCCGTCAGGCAGAAATTGTAACTCCTCAAGGGCGCAGACCATTAGTTAAAACGGAGGCTTTCTACGACCGACGCGACTACTTACCCATAGAAGAATACGATGAAGCCGAAGCCTCTATCAAGCCAACTCCTATGTGGCTAACGCCCACTGCGATAGCTCTTATTACGGTAGGTATCGTACTTCTTATTCTGCTTGCCACACACAAGAAAAAAACTCTTTATCGGCGCAGTAGCATTACCCTTCTCGGGCTGTTCTTTTTGCTTCAAGGCGTAGCGGGATCCATTATCTTCTTCCTAACTTTTTTCTCTCTACATCCTTTGGTTTCTCCAAATTGGAACTTACTCAGCCTCAATCCGCTTCATCTTTTATTAGGCTTACCCTGCCTTGTATTTTTCTCTCGAAAAAGAGTACTTTTCTATACCCTATTGCTGAATATATTGGGGCAATTATCCTACATCATACTCACCTATTTTGTAGGTTTGCAGACCACGCATCCGGCTCTATTGCTCCTTGCCCTCACCTCTTTGGGGCTTTCCATCAACGTTATCATTCTGTGTAAGCATAAAAAGAACGCCTATGAACAGACGCAATAAACTTACACAGCTCCTCTCTTCGCTCATCGTCTTATCGGCGCTCTCTTCGCACCCGATCAAGGCTCAAGAGCTTCCCAAACTACTCCTATACATACACTTATCAGGGGCAGATACAGACATATTGGAGAGCTATCGAAACTATTTCGGCACACAGGGCATCAACCGTCTTATTCATGAGGGAACATTGTTTTGCAATGCCGACTATGAATACCCCATAACAAACCCTACACAAGCTCTTGCCACCCTGATGACGGGAACTTACCCCGCACAACACCAAATAGGGTTGGGAACAGATTGCAAAACTCTATTAGAAAGTAAGAAGCACAGAGGAGTCAATACATCCGAAAGATGGTCTCCCGAACAACTTCCTTACGAGACCGTCGGGAACGTATTGTTGGAACTGACCCGACATAAGAGTGCGGTATATACCATCGCTGCACAAGCACAAGATGCATTGGTTACAACCGCTTCGGGCGCATCTGCGGCTTTTTGGCTCGATGATGCAAGCGGGCTTTGGGCTTCCTCTTCGTGGTACACCCATTTTCCCAAGAGCTTTTCAAGCATCAACATAGGGAAAGAAGCACTCCGTGAACGCATTCACGCCCTGAAATGGGCTGGGAAAGCCCCCACGAAAATATACTTGCCCTATGCACAAGAGGGTGCCAACAATTCTTTCAGCTATTCGTTTTCGGGGGCTCATCCTTTCCAAACTTTCAAGAAATCGCCCTTAGCCAACGAGGAAATTACGCGCTTCACCCAAAAGATTTTGTCCGACATTGCACAGCAGGATGTCCGTTATCCCTCCGTGGTCAATGTAGTTTACAATCTCAATTCTTTCAAGGGCGCTAATCCTTTTTCGGTATACAGTGCCGAAAGCATAGACTCCTATGTGCGCACTGATAAGGCTGTGGAAGAATTACTGCGATCGGTGGAAAAGATATTTGGCAAGGAAGACTTTTGGGTGCTGCTCAGCACTATCCCCAATACTTATCCACGCACAGAGCACAATGCTCACCCGAAGAAAGTCTATTCTTTCTCCACACAACGCTGCCGGGCACTGACCAATCTTTATCTATCAGCCCTGTACGGAAAAGCGGAGTGGGTGGTTCGCTGTACGTCGGATGCTCTCTATCTGGATCGCTCCTTAATCGAGCGCAAAGGGTTATCGCTAAAAGAAATCCAAAAACAAGCAGCCTCCTTCATCAAAGATTTCGAAGGAGTGGACTATACTTATGCCACAAGAACAAGCGAAGAAGAGAATGACGATGCTGTTACCCAACGCCTGCACCATTTACTTCCCCGCTCTTCCAATATAGACGTCCTCATCGGTCTGCATTACGCCACTGAAGTAGCTAACCAAGGAGAACAAAGGCTATCTTCATATCCGATCACTATCCCTCCATCCAATGCGTGGCTTATAGCCTATCGTCCGGGTGGTAAAGGCAAGGTTATCACCACGCCGGTACGTATGGTGGCAGTGGCAACAACGCTCTCTTACATCTTACGGATCAGACCTCCGACCCACGCTGTTGCGACTCCCATATGGGAGATTGTGCAAATGAACAGGCAAGGAGAGTAAATCATATTTAGAATAACATTATAGAAATAAATAATCAGTCATATGGGATTGAACGACATACTATCAAAGTTTTTTGGGAACAAATCTCAACGCGATTTGAGAGAAGTGGAGCCCTACATAGCTAAAATAAAAGAGGTTTATCCAACCATCGAAGCGTTGTCTAACGATGAGTTAAGATTGCGCACGCAATCGCTGCGCGAAAAAATACGAGAAGCATCTAAAGAAGAAAGAGCTGAAATAGAGCAACTCAAAGGAACAATAGAAAACTTAGACTTAGACCAAAGGGAAGAACTTTGGGTAAAAGTTGATAAGTTGGAAAAGCTCATCCTCGAGAAAACTGAAACTGTACTTGATGAAATTTTACCCGAGGCATTTTCCATTATAAAAGATACAGCTCGTCGCTTTCGCGAAAGCAACGAAGTTGTGGTTACGGCTACCGAAATGGACAAAACCCTTGCCACAAAAGTAGACTTTGTACGTATTGATGGGGAGAATGCCATCTATCAAAACCATTGGTTGGCAGGGGGGAATGAAATCACTTGGGACATGGTGCATTACGATGTGCAGCTCATCGGTGGTGTGGTTCTTCACAAAGGAAAAATAGCCGAGATGGCAACGGGAGAAGGTAAAACACTCGTTGCCACTTTGCCTGTATTTTTGAATGCCCTCACAGGCAACGGAGTGCACGTGGTTACGGTCAATGATTATCTTTCTAAGCGCGACTCCGAATGGATGGGACCTATGTATCAATTCCATGGTTTGACCGTGGATTGTATTGATAAGCACAAACCCAACTCACCCGGACGTAGAGATGCTTACAATGCCGACATTACTTTCGGTACCAACAACGAATTTGGCTTCGATTACTTGCGCGACAACATGGCGACTTCACCCGCAGACCTTGTACAACGCAAGCACAACTATGCCATTGTCGATGAGGTGGACTCGGTGCTTATTGACGATGCTCGTACACCTCTTATCATATCAGGTCCGACGCCCAAAGGGGAAGACCAACTCTTTGAAGAGTATCTACCTAATGTTGAAAAGGTAGTAGAAGCACAACGCAAACTCTGTACACAACTTTTGCTTGAAGCCAAACAGAAGATCAAAAGCGAAGACAAGAAGGAACAAGAAGAAGGCTTCGTCATCTTATACCGCACGTTCAAAGGATTGCCTAAGTCCAAAGCCCTTATCAAATTCCTCAGCGAACCGGGCGTGAAGGCTTCAATGCTCAAAACGGAAGAGGTGTACATGCAAGAAAACATGCGTCAAATGCATATTATCACAGACCCTCTTTACTTTGTGATTGATGAAAAGATGCATAGCATTGAGCTAACCGATAAAGGGATTGACCTGCTCACTCAGGGAACACAAGACCCCACCTTCTTCGTATTACCCGACATTGCCAGTGAGTTGGCTCAATTAGACGGATTGGCATTGTCTCCCGAAGAGAGAACTTCCAAACGTGACGAGCTTGTTACCAACTACTCCATCAAAAGCGAACGTGTGCATACGGTCAATCAACTACTCAAAGCTTATACCCTCTTTGAAAAAGACGACCAATATGTGGTAATGGACAACAAGGTAATGATCGTGGATGAGCAAACCGGACGTATTATGGACGGACGCCGTTACTCAGACGGATTACACCAAGCCATTGAAGCCAAGGAGCGCGTAAAAGTAGAGGCAGCAACACAAACCTTTGCAACCATCACACTGCAAAATTACTTCCGTATGTACCATAAACTCTCGGGGATGACCGGTACAGCAGAGACAGAAGCAGGCGAATTGTGGGACATTTACAAACTGGACGTCGTGGTAATCCCCACCAATAAACCGATACAGAGAAAGGATCTAAACGATCGTATCTACAAAACAGCTCGAGAGAAATACAACGCCGTTATCGAAGAGATTGAAGCACTTGTAGCTCAAGGACGCCCCGTTTTGGTAGGTACGACATCGGTGGAAATCAGCGAACTTTTAAGCCGAATGCTCTCTTTGCGTAAGATCGATCACAATGTTTTGAACGCCAAACTCCATCAAAAAGAGGCTGACATTGTGGCACAGGCAGGACGCAAAGGCACTGTTACAATAGCAACCAACATGGCAGGTCGTGGTACAGACATCAAACTGACACCGGAGGTTAAAGAAGCCGGGGGGCTTGCCATTATCGGCACGGAACGTCATGAATCTCGACGTGTGGATCGTCAGTTAAGAGGTCGTTCCGGACGTCAGGGAGACCCGGGGTCTTCTGTATTCTTTATCTCTTTGGAAGACCACTTGATGCGCCTTTTTGCCAGTGATCGCATTGCTGCCATGATGGACCGCATGGGCTTCAAGGAGGGAGAAGTTTTGGAAAACAAGATGCTCTCCAAGTCCGTGGAAAAGGCACAGAAGAAAGTGGAAGAAAACAACTTCGGCATTCGTAAGCGTCTGTTGGAATATGATGACGTGATGAACTCGCAACGCGAAGTAATTTACACACGCCGCAGACATGCTTTGATGGGTGAACGCATCGGTATGGATGTGCTCAACACACTCTATGATGTAACCTCTTCCATTGTTACAAAAAACAAAGAGGCAGAGGATTTCGCCGAGTTGCGCAACGATCTCATATCTACATTGGCAGTAGAACCCACCGTAGATGCGGAAACATTCAGAAAGGAAAAATTACAAACTCTGATTGACCTCACATTCGAAGAAGTTTACCAAACCTTCAAACGCAAAGCGGAAGCCATTGCCAATATAGCCTACCCCGTCATCCACAATGTACGTGAGCAACACGGCGATAACTTTGAGCGCATCGTTGTGCCCATTACAGACGGACGCCGCACCTACAACATCGTTACCAACCTTGCCGAAGCCGACAGCACACAAGGAAAAAGTGTGGTGAAGGAGTTTGAGAAGAGCATTACCCTCTATACGATTGATGAAGCATGGAAGGAGCATCTCCGTGAGATGGATGAGCTGCGCAATTCTGTTCAAAATGCCAGCTATGAAAATAAGGATCCTTTGCTCATCTACAAGTTGGAAAGTTTCGAGCTATTCAGAAGTATGGTAGATGCCATGAACCGCAAAAATGCAGCCATCCTAATGCGAGCACACATCCCGGTAGCTCCGGAAGAAAACCAAGAACGACCCTCCGAGCAACGTGTCGAAGTTAAGCAAGCAATGCCCGAACGTCCGACTGATATGAGCCGCTATAAGACTCAAAAAGACGATATTCAGGAACAGCAAGCCCTACAAAGACAAGCGGCATCTTCGGTCAATCAAAGAGCCGAGAAAGTAGAGCCGGTCAGAGCAGAACCTAAAATCGGGCGCAATGATCCCTGTCCCTGTGGCAGTGGGAAAAAATATAAGAACTGCCACGGCAAAGAAGTTTTCTAAAGAATAAACCGATACCGCCCCTTACATTCCTTCTTTTTCTCAATGGCAAGGAGTGTAAGGGGCTTTTTGAAATAACCTTCTATTATTAAGATATAGTATTATGTTACTTTCAATGACGGGCTTTGGGAAGAGCGAAGCCGGTATAAAAGGGCATCAAGTAAGTATTTCGATACGCACCCTCAACAGCAAACAACTTGAGCTTTCTCTTCGTATTCCTTCTCTGTTCAAAGAAGCAGAACCCCTCATTCGCAACTTTCTTTCAAGTCATCTCATACGCGGAAAGGCAGAAGTTACCATCACTGCTCTCCCCCTCGTGGGAGAAGTAGCCCCCTCCGCCACCAAAATCTTTGATCACAACCGCATCACAAGCTACTATCAAGAGGTCAAAGATATTGCTCTTCAATTGGGAGTTTCTTGTCCCGAAGACATATTGGCACGCCTATTGACTCTGCCCGGCTCTCTTCTCCCCACGCAAGAGGTTGCCGCCAACATCGAAGAAAATGAATGGGAAGAATTGGAAAACGCTCTTCGAGAAGCTGTGGAGGGACTACGCTCCTTTCGCACTCAGGAAGGGGCTATGATCGGGAAT
>JBGZIN010000086.1:0-15056 GCA_041848345.1 Porphyromonas sp. | reverse complement strand
GTAAAAACAAGCATCTTATTCCGTCAAAACCCGCTTGTATACGTCATTTTTATCTCCTAACTTTGCGGCTCCCAATCGTACCTTAGTGGAATTAAAACAAACTCAAGCGTATTTGGAACAAGTTCTTTCAACAACTCCTAATCGTACCTTAGTGGAAATATGGCAATCCAAGAAGGCTCCGGCGAAGTGTCCCGCTTGTTCTCCTAATCGTACCTTAGTGGAAATATGGCTACATACTCAAGAAGATAAAGGGTAACTGAATATAAAAGAATAAGTTCCTTCCCCCTTTCCTTCATTAGTTCCAAAAAATCATCAGCTAAGAAACTGAATTAATACCCAATCGCAATTGAAAAGGTGGGTGTGCTCCTTTTTGCTCATTAGGCTAAGAAAGATACGATTGAAAGTCGTTTGGGCTTTGGTACCATAGCGCACTTCTCTTCCAGTAAGTTACGATTAGGAGCCCTGCCACAGAACTACAAAGAGGCTTTAGTGGCATGTTTTAATTCCACTAAGGTACGATTGGGAGAAAGAGGTCGAGCGACTGCGGCAAGAAAAAGAAAATTGTTTTAATTCCACTAATTGAATTAATACCTTTTGGGACGAGGTATAAAAGCATCTGCATAGTGCTCTATTTCAAAAATGCCTTGTGCAGGGAAATAGACAGCCGAGACAATATCGAAACGTATCGGTAAACTTATTTGCTTTATCTGCACATAGATATTGGCTGCTCGAATTAAGTTGTTTTGCTTTTTTCTATCGACACTTTCCAAAGGAGATACGATAAAATTCGATGTCCGAGTCTTAACCTCAACAAATGCAATCAATTCGTAGTTAGAAACAATGAGATCAACCTCAAAATTTTGATAGTGCCAATTCTTCTCCAGGATGCGATACCCTTTTTGCTCCAAATAGGCGAAAACGGCTCGTTCCCCCTCTTTTCCCAAAATATTGTGGAGTCCCATTGGTAAGGGTTACTTCTTGATGGGGTTAAATGTGTCTATATGACGCTTTTTCTTTTCCTCCAATATATCTCCAATCGGCACCAAAATACCGGTTTCTTCCACCTCTCCAAATTCATGATTTATGGCTGTACCCAACATCAATAATTTGGGAGAAAGAGAAATATAGGCATTGATTAAGGGCGGAATGTTAATTCCAAACTTGCGTATTTCCTGCTTCAAAACTCTGTAATCAACATTCAAATCATTTGCTGAAAAGAGCTGTTCCGCCTGCTCTTCGTCAATCTCTATTGAAAGTGGCTCTTTGGGCCAAATCAAACGCTTATCATCATGAAAATATTTATTCATGAAATAGAGGATCAAATTGCGACAATAGCGGTCATAGGAAGGATACATCGTTATTTTTCCAAAGAAATAGCGACTCTCGGGATGCACGACAGTGAGCGCACCTAATCCATCCCAAAGATTGTCCAAGGCAAAAATAGAAAGTTTGTTTTGAAGCGTTGCTTGAAACTCTTGGGTTACAAACGAACGCCCCAATTCGATGGTATAAGGTAAATAGTCGTTAATAAACTCTTCGCTGTAATTGAACATATGCGAAGTTGCCATGAGATTTTCCCGAAGAGGGCTGTTCAGAATATCATCTCCTTGGATGTAACGATAGCCTCCAACGATAACTTCCTCCTTGGGGTTCCACACGATCAACTGTTTATATCCTCCGGGCAGAGAGTCAAACTCATCAATGTCACAAGGGAGCCCCGTACCCCCACCTCCTGCTCGGAAAGCATGTTCTCGCAAACGCCCTACCTCCTTCATTGTATTCGGAGCTTCTGAAGCGGAGAATATATAAATCTCGTTTTCTGCCTTGTTGCTGTTGCGCAATAGATGAATGGAAGATAGCTCCTCTCGAATGACTTCTTTGGGAATAGGAGGAATGATTGCTTGCATAAATTCAGTCTTAAATAATAGAAGATCCTACAATTTTGGGAAGTTGATACACAACGTTGCGCAGCTCCAAAGAGAGCTCTTTGCTGCTTTTGGATGATGCTCGCAGAGCAGTATGGTCGATTGGTTTTCCTATATACACCTTATAGCGCGCACCTTTGGAGCGAAACATCTCATCGGGCAATAAGGCAGTTCCTATGTTAAAACGAATGCCCAATTTCCTACGTAAGCGCTCTATTTTATAGAAATGCTGTGTGTTATACCCTTCGAAGAATATCGGCACAATGTCCCTTTCATAATCGGTACTCATACGTATGAAACTCTTTTTCCACTCCAAGTCTTGAATACACCCATCTATATGACGAGAGCAGACTCCTGCCGGAAAAGTTACTACCGGAAGAGAAGAAGAAAGCTCCACTTGAAGCCGTTCCAAAGCAGAACGCGACTGAGCACCCAATGTGTTCACCGGGACAAAAATCTCTTTGAGGGGCTGTAAGTTGAAGAGTAAGTCATTGACAATATAGCGTATATCCGAACTATAATGCTGTCCCAAAAGATGTGTCAAGCATATTCCATCCAATCCACCCAAAGGATGATTGGATATAAAAAGAGCTCTTGGGTTAGTTGGGAGATTTTCTCGCCCTATCACCTTGATATCAATCTTGAAATAATCCACCAAGGCACTCATGAAATCAACCCCCGATAGATCTTTGTAGCGTAGAAGTATATCATTGATTTCATCCTGATGGATCAAACGCTCCAACAATCGCACAAGAAACCGCGGCATCTTTTTGCCCCATTTGGCTGCAATAATTTGCCCTATATAGATCTGTTGAGCCTCCTTATGGCTTGGCACTCTATCCATGTTCACTCCCTTATAATCGATGCCATGCACTCTGTATGTATCCGACTTTTCACAAAGAGATAGTACAGAAAAACACTTTAATGAGTACAAAAGTACAAAACTATTGAGCAAAAAAAGAAGAGATTTGAAAAGTTGCACACTAAGAGAAATTCGTGCAAAAAGAGAAGTCTATTAAAAGGAAAATTGAGAAAAAGAGAGCGATAAACAAGCGGATAATATGGGTATCGATAAGACAACCCAATGGATCGATTTTACAATTCAGATGAAGAGAGACTATAAAGAGAGATGCTATCCGAGGACAATGCCGAGGGAAGAGAAAGCGTCGAAATCTCCACTTTTTGCACCGAGAAACTGTACAAATCAGGCATATTGGCAGGTCTATGAAGTGCCACGCAAAGTATCCCGGCAGGGAATAATTGGTTAAACTCCAAAGATAACTCATACGATTTATTCTCGGTCAGTAAACAAGAGGTTTTCTTCTGTAAAGAGTCCGTGGCATAATAAGATAAGGAAAGCAGCAGTCCCTTATCGGACTCTTTCTTCAGGCTCTTGGGCAACCCTAATATCTCTGTGCTCAACAAGATCTTCGTATCCTTGGGAATAGAAGTTTCTATATGTGCCGTATGCAAAAACACAACGCCTTGATTTTGCCATGCAACCATCCTCGGATAAGTATTGGGAGGGATGATTGATGACACGTTTGAAAGCTGTATGCGATGCAAGGTAGGTTCGGATCGGTTGCGAGCAACGAAGAGATTATGCTCCTCTTGACTCTGTTCTCTCTGTCGGATATGTTCCGCCGCCTTTCGAGCAATATCGGCATACAGTAATGGATTGTTTTTATTGTAGTAAAAAACAATACTGTCAAACTCCTCTCGTGTGAGCCCATACTTTTTGAAAAGAGCATTTTGTAGGGCTATATGCAATGTGTCATTCGATACAAAAGAAGTGGTTTTTATAGCCTCCTCCATTACATAAAGCTCTTCGAGACATGCCTGCAAGTCTTTTCGACTAAGGCGATTTTCCCACGGATTATCTGCACAAGAGATGAGCAATAGAGAGAAACAAGCCCCTAAAATGCCGCAGTAAAGAGAGAAAAAAAGATGCTTTATCATGCTCGAATGGAGGATTAGAAAACGTTGTTAGCCCTCTTCTATTGTTGTTTTCTTTTTCTTAAGTAAAGAGTCTATTGCCTCATTGAGTGTATTTCGATAAAAGAGAATAAGACTCACAACACCCACTGAAATACAAGAATCTGCAAAGTTAAATACGGGGTCGAAGAAGGTAAAATGCTTCCCCCCAATCCATGGTAACCACTCGGGCAGATAGCAATCAATCAGCGGAAAATAGAACATATCTACCACCTTTCCATGCAAGAAAGAGGCATATCCGCCATCAGGTGGAAAGAGAGTAGCCAAGGTTCCTTCACTGGAAGAGAAGATCATCCCATAAAAAAGACTGTCTATGATATTACCAATCCCTCCTGCAGCAATTAAGGCTAAAACAAAAAGAAAACCCATAGAGAAACGCTTTTGACGGATAAAATGGACAATCATCCAACACAATCCTCCCATGGCAATGATACGGAATAAGCTCAAAAACAGTTTACTTCCAATCTCTATACCGTATGCCATACCGGCATTTTCCACAAAATAGATATAGAACCAATCGAATACTCTTATCTGTTCTCCCAACACCATATTCTGCTTAATCCACAGCTTTATGGCTTGATCTATAAACAATAACAAGAATATCCCCCCAAAGATAATAAGGGATTGATAGCGGCGAGAAGCCCTACTCTCCCCCCTCCCATTCTCCAAAGGAGATTGAGGAGAAGAGGAAGTGGAGCGGATTACATCTTTCATTCGGAAGATATTTTTTATTCTGTTACTTTTGAGATACTTACCATCAAGCTGAAATCATCAAACTCCAATGGAGTGGCATCGCTTACAGTGTCACTTAGAATTATATCGTTCGCCTGTATTTGACGAGCAATATACTCTCCATACAAGGGTAGTACCTCGTCTATTCTTGTCCCCGAAAGCACGATAACCTCTATGCGATCATTCACCTCAAGACCGGACTGTTTACGCAGATTTTGAAGGCGATTGATCAACTCGCGCGCGAAGCCTTCTTGCTCCAATTCAGGAGTAACGGTTATATCCAAAGCCACTGTACGTGTGCCCTCTGAGGCAACAAGCCATCCGGGAATATCCTCCACTATAATATCCACATCGGCACGTTCGATACGTACAGGCACAGACTCTACGGTAAGCTCTATATAGCCCTTTTCATCCAATTGAATGATTTCCTCCATTGAAAGAGCCTCAATTGCCACTGCCAAGGGCTTCATAATTTTCCCGTAGCGAGGTCCCAACTTCTTAAAGTCGGGTTTTATACGCCTGCTCCAAATCGTTTCCGAAGCATCTACAAAAGAAATCTCCTTAACATTGACCTCCGAAAGAATTAAATCGCGTACTGCTTTAATCTGATCCAACTCCTTTGTCGTGGATATTGGAAGCATTATCTTGCTCAAAGGTTGGCGCACTTTGATATTCACCTTGCGTCTCAATGCCAATACCATAGACGAAAGATCTTGTGCTAACTGCATTCGCTCTTCAAGCGCTTTGTCGATTAGTTCAGGACTGCTTTGAGGGAAATGAGTCAAATGCACGGAACTACCCTCACCGACCAAATCACGATAAAGACGATCTGCATAGAACGGAGCTATTGGAGCAATCAATTGAGCGATTGTTACCAAGCACTCATGAAGTGTTTGATATGCCGATATTTTATCGGTTGTCATTTCTCCTGCCCAGAAGCGTTTACGAGAGAGACGCACATACCAGTTACTCAAATTGATCGACACAAAATCATCAATTGCACGCCCTGCCTTGGTCGGTTCATAGTTTTTAAGATGGTCGTCCACTTCGATGATCAAACTATGCAAGAGAGAGCGAATCCATCGGTCTATCTCAGGACGTTCTTCAGAGGGTAAAGGCTGCCCATCTGCTCTGAAACCATCCAAATTGGCATATAAAGCAAAGAACTGATAGGTATTGTACAATGTGCCGAAGAATTTACGGCTTACCTCTTTGATACCCTCAACATCAAATTTGATATTATCCCAAGGTGAAGCATTGGTTATCATGTACCAACGCAAAGGATCGGAACCGTGTTTCTCGATCGTTTCAAACGGATCCACGGCATTGCCCAAACGCTTACTCATTTTATTGCCGTTCTTATCCAGTACCAAACCATTGGCAAGAACGTTTTTGAAAGCCACACTGCCACGTATCATGGTAGCAATGGCGTGCAATGTAAAGAACCAACCTCGGGTTTGGTCGATCCCCTCTGCGATGAAATCTGCAGGGAAGAGTTCTCCACTCTCGATCTCTTCTTTGCACTCAAATGGATAGTGCACTTGGGCAAATGGCATAGCCCCCGAGTCAAACCAAACGTCGATAAGATCTTTCTCTCTGTAAAGGATTTTTCCCTGCGGAGATACCAACTTGATCTCATCCACATAGGGTCTGTGAAGGTCTATTTTATTATAGTTTTCATCGCTGTAATCTCCGGGAACAAAACCCTTAAACGGATTGTTGGTCATCACTCCTGCCTTGACGGACTCTTCAATTGCCTCATACAACTCTGCTACAGAAGCGATACAACGCTCTTCCGAGCCGTCTTCACTGCGCCAGATATTAAGCGGCGTACCCCAAAAACGACTGCGCGAAAGGTTCCAATCTTGAAGGTTTTCCAACCACTTTCCGAAGCGTCCTTGACCGGTAGACTCCGGCTTCCAATTGATCGTGTTGTTCAAAGCGATCATCTGCTCGCGACAAGCCGTGGTGCGGATGAACCAACTATCCAAAGGATAATAAAGGATCGGCTTATCGGTGCGCCAGCAATGCGGATAATTGTGCGTATGCTTTTCTATGCGGAATGCTTTGTTTTCCATCTTAAGCATAACGCACAAATCTATGTCCAACGTCTCTTTTTCATCGAGCGGTGTGGGAGAATAAGCGTTCTTTACATAGCGACCTGCATACACATCATACAGAGGAAGATCCATACGTGTGCGCACAAAATCGGGGTGGAGATGCTCCACTTTGTAGAAGCGTCCTTTGAGATCCACCATGGGGCGTTCCTGCCCCTCTTTGTCGATCATAATCAAAGAAGGGATGCCGTTTTGACGTGCCACACGGCTGTCGTCAGCTCCGAAAGTAGGGGCTATATGCACAATGCCCGTACCATCTTCGGTAGTGACAAAATCTCCCGTAATGACACGGAACGCACCTTCACCCGGATTGACCCATGGGATTAGTTGCTCATACCGCATTTCCGCCAACTCTTCGCCCTTATAACGACCCACAATGCGCCAAGGTAATTTCTTATCCTCCTCGCCCACTTGTTCCGGCAAAGTCTCCACCATCATCTTTTCATCGAAATAAGCAGTAAGACGAGGAGCACCCATTATAACGGTTTGCTTTAGTCGCGTATAGGGATTAAACGTTTCAACTGCCACATATTCAATGGTGGGACCCACACAAAGAGCCGTATTGGAGGGCAATGTCCATGGCGTAGTGGTCCAAGCCAGGAAATAAGCATCTCCCCAATTACTCCATTCCGGACGTGGATTGGAGATCTTGAATTGAGCCGTGCAAACCGTGTCTTTAACGTCTCGATAACATCCGGGTTGGTTCAATTCGTGCGAACTCAAGCCTGTTCCCGCTGCGGGAGAATAGGGTTGTATGGTAAATCCTTTATATAAAAAGCCCTTTTTGTAAAGCTCTGCCAAGAGCCACCAAAGAGTTTCGATAAATTTATTGTCGTAGGTTATATAGGGGTGATCCATATCCACCCAATAGCCCATTCGTTGGGTTAGATTTTCCCATTCGCTCGTGTATTTCATCACCTCGCGACGGCAAGCGGCATTGTAGTCTGCCACACTGATTGTCTTCCCAATGGCATCTTTGGTTATGCCCAATAGTTTTTCCACGCCCAACTCCACCGGCAAGCCATGAGTGTCCCACCCTGCACGGCGATCCACGCGATACCCTTTCATCGTCTTGTAACGACAGAAAATATCTTTGAGCGAACGAGCTATCACGTGATGAATACCGGGCATTCCATTGGCAGATGGAGGTCCTTCATAGAATATGAAAGCAGGAGCATCTTTACGCTGACGCAGAGTCTCGGCAAAGAGGTTTTCCTCCTCCCAAATTGCTAACATTTCCTTGTTTATTCCTGAAAAGTTCGGTTGTGTGTATTCTCTAAACTTCTTCTTCATCGATATTTCCTCTGTTTTGTTTCGGGTGTAATTCCTTAAGAATATCTATTATATTGCACAAAGATAATGCAAAGCTCATCGCCAACATATAGGGGATGTATAATTTTTGATGGTTATTCTTTGCGGCTCCTTGGGCATACGTTTATTTTTGCCATCGAAACAGCGATAAAAAGACTCCGAACAGAGCAAAAAATTTGAATGCATTCAATTGGGAATTTGTATGCATATAAAATCAGATTTGTATGCATTCATTTTTCGATTTGTATGCATACAAATTGGTAACCGCTCCCCACCCTGTTTACAAGCCCATGGATTGGGAAAGTTCTTCTTCGGCACATCTATTTTAGACATTCCCCGCAAAAACTATTCGCATTTGACAATAAAGTTCAATAAAATCGATTGTTTTCAACTAACTTTATAATCAAAATAAACATCGGTAAAATAATGAGACTTAAAATAGACATCGAGAGTAGAGGGGTTTTACTACCCTTTGCCCACCAACATCTTTTAGTTGGTACCATACACAAATGGCTTGGATACAACGATTTGCACGGGACAACTTCGTTCTTCAGTTTCTCCAGATTGAGCGGAGGAGAGGTGCTCAAAGAGCAAAATGGAATATGGATGGAACGTGAAACCGGCATGCTATTCAGTGCGCACGATTCGAACATATTACTCAAGTTAATCAACGGAATAAAAAAAGACCCCACCCTCTTCTTCGGGCTAACCGTTAAGGATATTACCATTTTCGACGATCCCGATTTGACGGAGCGGGAGGTATTCTATCCCACCAGTCCCATCCTTCTGAAACTTCGGGAGGAGAATAAAAACTACACCCACCTTACCTATACGGATCCTCGAGCCAATGAACTCTTGACCGACAACTTTAGGGGGAAATTACGCCATGCAGGCTTGGAAGACTCCTCTGTTTCGGTGGAATTTGTCCACGATATAATCAGACCGCGCACGATGCTCATTGACTACAAAGGTGTAAAAAGCAAAACAAGCTGGTGTGCCGTGCGCATAAAAGGAAGTCCCGAGAGCAAACTATTTGCTTGGAATGCAGGGCTGGGCAACTCAACAGGTATAGGTTTTGGAGCGATAAAATAGCTTAATAGAGACAATGTTATGAAATACTTTGTAGTTCGTTATTCCGGTACATTCGGCTACATCAAGCCATGGTCGGCAGTTCGAGATGGGGAGACATACAGCCAACAGTTCCTCACGCCCTCGATCGTAGAAGGGATGGAAAAGAAGTTGTTTCCCGAATTACTCAATCAAAAAGGGATACACAAGATCGTGCGGCATAAGCTCTCTTACAAGGGGATTGACATACAAACGGAAAAAACTCAACCACGGGAATGGAAAACAGAAGGTAAAGGAGCGGACAAATGCTTCGTCAGACCACAATCCATCCTACAAAGAGGTGTGATGCTCCATCCGACTCTGTACTTAGCCTTTACCTCACAAGAAGATGCTTTCATCGCCTCGCGTCAGCATATATGCTTGTGCAGAAATGAGGATGTGGTGCTGCCCGACGCCGAGGTTATCGAGATGGAAGAGGAGGAATTCAATCTTCTTGCCGGATTTGAGCTTCGCTTCGGCTCCGAATATACCGACGCTTTCATGGTGGGGTTCAATCGTTTCGACAACAACGAACCCATGTATGGACGTATAGAAATTGGAGGAGAGGCAATACTGTCTTTATGAAAAAAAGCACTCCCATTTTAGCCAAAAGCGACGGAACGCTTCTGATACAACACCTTCGGGAAGTTGCCTCTGCCATAGAACAGATCGCTACCCACGTGGACATGGATCCTGTCTTGGCACGCAAAGGTGCCCATCTGCACGACATAGGTAAAGCGAGTCCGATATTCCAACAGAGGTTGGCAGGCAAGGAGGAACCGCGAAGAAAGACCTTCCGTCATGAGATAGCCTCCCTGTTTTTCCTCTCTCTCCTATCCGACAGAGCTGAAAAAGAAGCCGTTATCCATATGGTTGCAGCCCATCATAAATCTATTTGTTCTGACATCGGTGAAAAAGGACTTTTGGATTTGGACGATAGGGATGCAAAATGCTTTGAATACCACAGTACCGATTTTGAGAAGTGGAGTGTAGATGCCTTGGCAATACTGCAAGAGTTGGGTTGGAAAACACATCCCATATCGCTCGACGAAGCGAGACAAAATTACAACGATGCCATAGAATATTGTATGGATTTGGGGTACAGTTGCTCAAAGTGGAAGGGACTTTTAATGGCAGCAGACCATTTGGCTTCGGGCATGGAAGAGCACAGTATGGAAGCTCTTTCCAAACTCTTTATCACTCCGGATCTGTCGTTCTACGCTCAACGCCAAAGCGAGTTGTACCCATTGTCCCTTATCTCCGCAGAAGAGAATCGTTTACACACATTGGTGACTGCACCCACAGGGGCAGGCAAAACTGATTTCCTGCTAAGACGTTGCCGAGGTCGAGTCTTCTACACCCTACCTTTTCAGGCATCCATCAATGCCATGTATGATAGATTAAAGGAAGATCTCAAAGATACCAACGCACAAATTTACCCATTGCACGCTGCCTCCATCCTAAAAATGGGAGAAAAATATGAGCGTATTCTCTCTCATCACATAGGGGCTTCCATAAAGGTGCTCACTCCTCACCAAATAGCTGCCGTAGCTTTCGGACTTAAAGGATATGAGGCTACTGCACTGGATCTGAAAGGGTGCGATGTTATTTTGGACGAAATCCATACCTACACACAGGTTGCGCAAGCCATGGTACTCAAAATAGTGGAGATACTCCTAATGCTTGACTGTCGCATTCATATAGGAACGGCGACAATGCCAACAGCACTATACCAAAAGCTCCTATCGCTGTTGGGTGGTGCAAAGAATGTCTATGAGGTACAGCTCCCCGAAGCTGCTCTTCACACTTTCAATCGACATATCATTTACAAAGTCGATACCTTAGAGGATACAGAAGAGACGCTACAAAACGCAATCGAACAAAGGCAAAAAATCCTATTCGTTTGCAATCAGGTAAAGAAAGCTCAGGCTCTGTTTGGGCAGTTACGGACAACTTATCCCGAAGTTCCCGGAATGCTTATACACAGTCGATTCAAAAGAAAAGACAGAGCAGCTCTTGAAAAAGAGTTGAGAGAACACTACAACACAAGTCCCAATGCGTGCATTGTGGTGTCTACTCAAGTCGTTGAGGTTAGTTTGGACATTAGTTTTGATTTGATGATCACGGATTGCGCCCCAATAGATGCCCTCATCCAACGCTTCGGGCGCATCAATCGCAAACGAACAGCCGAAACAATTGGTTCTCTAAAGCCCATATATGTTATAGCTCCTCCCGAAAAAGAGGATGAGGCAAAGCCATACGATATAGAGATATTGCGGAAGAGTTTTGAGGTTTTACGCAATGGGGAGACACTGCAAGAAAAAGAGATACAAGGTTTGTTAGACACTGTTTATCCGAATATCCCCATGCAGGACATTGATTGCCACAGTGTATTTCAGAATGGAGTTTGGACCATAAAAGAGCTTGTGCATTATCCCAAATCGGCTCTCTTCGATATTTTGGAAATAAACTCCGCTTGTTGCATTGTTGAAAGCGACAAAGAAGAGTATAGAAATGGGAACTACTCTTCACGCACAATGCTCGAAATCCCTGTTTCAAAAGCAATACGCTACAAGGGACTAAACTATATCGAAGAGGGTATGCACCCCTACATCCTGCCTGATGGAGCTTACGACTCTCTATTTGGATACATGGAAGAGCAGGCAAGCCCTCTGCTCTACAAAACATTTGAAATACTATAAACTGCAGAAAGAATGGTAACATCTGTAATCGGTAAGATCTTCTTACAAGCATACAATGCGAAATACAATAAAAATCATACCCCAAAAGAGTTCTTCTTGGAGGTGTATTACCCCCTCTTTTTTGGAGCGGAAAAGTATATGATGACTGCGGGCAACTCTCCCTTAGAGAACCCCAAACTCTCTTGGGACGATATGATTTTGGGGAAGAAACCTTTTGAAACGATCGAACAAAGAGAGGAACGCCTTAGAAAGTTTTTGGAAAAAGTAGACTCCGGCGTACCGGACGCCAGCGTGGCAGTCGGCTATCCCACTGCGGACGCTCAAGCAACCACTTCGGGGCAAGTATCCGTATGCCAAGAAAAAATAGACCCTTCTGAAATCTACCTTTCCTGGATCGGTGCAGGATTGGGTGTGGGCGTTCAAGGGGGAATGACCATCCTATTCGACAAAGCCGAATTGCTATTGGATATCTTCGATGGGTGGAGCGAGTATCGTAAGTTCTTGAATACAACTCCCAACATGAAAGGCAATCAAGTAAATACTTGGAATGGACAATGGATATACAAAAAATACAACTCTGCGGTGACCTCCGCAGCGATGAGCAATGCTCTCTCTACAAAAAACAATTTAATAACAGTGGATACCCTCCCTTGGGCAGAGCTTTTGGTTGCTTTGAGTCGTCATTTTACGATACCCAGAATGATGGGCTATGTGTACAACATCGGACAAACCAATACCACAATAGGATTTATCCCCTTTTCCCTATCGCCCATCCGAAAGGCAAGCGAACTATACATCCGTTTTTTTGGAACAGAATCATATGAGAACGCTCTGAAGCTATTCGGAACGGCTTTTGGATTTGCAATGGCGTGTAGAGAAGGGGTTATTGGCATCAAAGCGTTGGAACCCAAAGGGCTGAGTAAAATCATGAAAGAGGGAAAAATCCCCTCGTACAAACCCGATAAAGAAGAACAAAAAATACAATTTCGCACATATAAAATTTGGTTATTAGCTATGTTGAACAACGAAGAACTATGGAATAAAGCGGAAACTTTTGCCAATACCCTACAAACCTTTAGTATGGGTGGTAAGGCTGGAAAAACGGAAAGAAGCAATGCCGTAAAGCAACTCTTGGAAGCAACCAATAAGCTCTCTTTCATGAAGCAATTAAGTTCAATGATCGGAGGGGTAGAAGACCCGGATCTATTCAAAGAGATCGCCGCTGTGGTCAATCTCATGCCTTCTGACAATGTGCCTTATTTTCTTACCCTTATACGCCTTCATTATGCAGTAATTAATAATCCGTCAAAAAACAAATAAACATAAGTATCTATGAAACCATACATCTATTTAAGAGCACTTAAACGTGCAGAACATACCGTCTTCTGTGTCGAGGATGGGCAAAAAACGTATTTCGATCCTCAATTCAATCGGATGTTGGCTTACTCCAGTGGACAGCAGGTAAAACGATCTGTATTGGAGGCTCTTACAGACTACCTGAATGTACAGATGGCTCCCATCACATTCAATTATGAAATCACCGCCAAACAAGAGCTTTCTCAAAAAGAACCTTGGTCTCCTTGTGATCCCCAACACATAGACCAACTCATCGGAGGATGGATGAGAGCCGGAGACGGAGTTACCAAGAAGCGTCGCAGTCCTCTTTCTATTTCAGCCATGCGCCCATTGCATCCACTATTGGTTGGTGTAGACAGAGAAAACTTAACGTTTGACCGCAGCGATCGCCCCGACAATCACCCTGTGAACGTGCGTTTGGCAGGAGAAAAAGGAAAATCTCTAACAGAAGAGGAAATCGAAGCCTTCCTGCAAAACACGGGAAGCACCCTCGCTCGCCGCCATTGGATTCCGGATAACAAACGAACTTCCGGGCTTTTCGTCTACGATATTGCTGTGGATTTGCGTACTCTATTCTCTGTTTCTACCAATCAACACGATCCCGAAATAGACAAAGAGATGATTGAACGGCTGAAAAATGCGGGGTGGATAGAAAGTGAAAATATATTCGGTAAATGTTTGGTGCTTCCCAAAGCCGAAAGAGACAAAGTAATACCTGCATTGGCACACGCTCTCATCAATTGGCGCATCACATCTAATCAAGCACGTACATTCAGCCTTATGGAAACCCTTGCTGTGGCTATTAGCGACAATGCAAATGCACAAGCCGGAGCCATTAGAGCAAAACTCGTTGAAGAGGGAGGCGACAGACCCAAAGCCAAGCCCATTGTAGATGCAGACGCCGGAGCGGAACTCTTTGTTACCCTTCCCTGTGCTGCCCACATTGTTGTGGAAAATGAAAGTGCAAATGCCCTTGAAGAAGCGAAGCAACGCCTAATCGAAATGATGAAGAACTTCGACTACGAAAACCAAGTATGATTCTATGTAGGTGGGAAAAAGTGGATGATACTTTTTCCCACCTCTGTTCTATTGGATGAAGTTATTTTGCGAGGGCATATCAGAGAAGTGTTTTAGCATCTATACAGGGGCAAACACAACAAGGGGGTGCCTATCGGTGAGTTGATTTTTGTGCAGATGTTTTAGCATCTCTCCCAAAAGAAGATAAGCGTGGTATTGCACAACCTTTCAAACAAGCAACAATGTTTGATAGCCACCGAGAGTGCAAATAAACAGTTCGTTGAGAGATCGCTTTTCACAACCAAACTCTCCCCAACTTTCTGCAAGTGAGTTCTCTTGTGAAATGTTTTCTTTGGCACTAAAGAGCTCTTTGACTTCCTTATTTTATAAACTATGGAACTCTATTGGTTAGGACTCAAAAGTCGTCTTTCACATAAGATTTATGGGAATTGAGCAGAAAAGAAAATACTCATTGTTCACAAAACTCTGTTTATCAACAATCTAAACATGTTGTCGTAAGTCCGGTGTTTTCGTAGAATTAGACATCGACGATTTTTGCAAGTAAAAACAAGCATCTTATTCCGTCAAAACCCGCTTGTATACGTCATTTTTATCTCCTAACTTTGCGGCTCCCAATCGTACCTTAGTGGAATTAAAACAACGAACAGCAAGCACGCTACGATTTAAGTCCAACTCCCAATCGTACCTTAGTGGAATTAAAACAAGGCGGTGACCAAAAGAATAATTAACGAGGTTACTCCCAATCGTACCTTAGTGGAATTAAAACTGCTTTG
>JBGZIN010000085.1:0-16056 GCA_041848345.1 Porphyromonas sp. | reverse complement strand
TTTGAAATAACCACCGATCGCATTCACCATATTGCCCGTGTGGTGGGGTTCGTCTCGGTTTCCATGATTTTGTGAAGCGGAGCGATGTCCTTAGCGAGGGGTGAGATTTGCAAGAAATTCTTTTTTATTCCGCAATAGAAGGTCCTCGACAGACGGGAATACGCATAGTGAGATTTGCAAGAAATTCTTTTTTTATTTTCCTTTGCAGCAAGAATGAAATAACCCTATAAACGGAATTGCCTATCGAAACATTGCTACTTGATTTGAAGATTTAGAGCAATATGATTGATTTCAAGTTAAGGTCGGACGATGAGTTGATCTCTGCGTTCGCCGATGGTTGCAAAGAGGCATTCGACTGTTTAATAGAGCGTTATGACTCCGAGGTACTCTCCTATATACGTCTTTCGGTAACCGATTGGGACGATGCCAACGATGTGTTTCAGGAGGTTTTTGTCAAAGTAATCAATACCATCCGAGAGGGGCGTTACCAAATGCAGGGTAAGTTTCGCTCCTGGCTTTTGCGCATAGCACACAATGCCGTCATCGACTATTTCCGACGCAATAAAACGCAGAAAACGGTCTCTCTTTCCAATGAAAACTATCGGGAAGATTTCATCGAACGACTGCCCTGCACGTCGCCCAACATTGAAGAGCAGTTGATCAGTGCCAATACACGCCAAGAGGTGCGTCGTTGGGTGGCACAGCTCCCCAAGTTGCAAAGGGAGGTTTTGATCTTGCGCTTTGCTCAAGAGATGAGTTTCAAAGAAATTGCAGATTACACGGGTGTGAGCATCAATACCGCTCTCGGTCGAATGCGTTATGCGTTGATCAACCTCCGTAAAATAGCCCAAAGAGAGCAGGCGTGAGGTGGCTCTTTATCCTCGACCTCCAAGAGCAAGAGGGTCGGGTGCTAAGGTCATCGACAAACTCTCGGGGGGTATCTGATCTCGACGTTCCGAAATAAGCAAAGGCGACTCATGCAGAAATGTTTTCCACATGTGTCGCTTCGTCAGTGCTTGCTCCTTATGGGGTAGTCCCTGTTCTTGTCCTGCACTTCATTCGATCGGTTGGGTGGTTGCTTTTCGACAGACTCTTATGGGACAAGCTGCGATGGGAGATCGCAGGGTGCGGCGTTCCACGTCGGACGAACGACTTTTTTGTGGTGCCGTTTTTCCAATAGAGACCAAAAGTGTACCTTTGTAGTGAGTATGGGTTTTTCTCTTTTTGCAATGGGTTGGCGCGGCTCCGAGGGGGCGCTCTTTTTGTTGGGAAAAAGGAATTGCCCGTTGGGTTTCAAACAGAACTAAAGTAAGGATATATATAAGGAGTATGGCGGCTACAGATACAAAATACATATTTGTTACCGGGGGGGTGGTTTCTTCCCTTGGCAAAGGCATCGTTGCGGCATCGCTGGCAAAGTTGTTGCAGGCACGAGGGTATAATGTTACAATTCAAAAGTTCGACCCTTATATAAACATAGACCCCGGCACGCTCAATCCGTATGAACACGGAGAGTGTTATGTAACCAACGACGGGCATGAAGCGGATTTGGACTTGGGTCACTATGAACGTTTTTTGAATATCCCCACGTCGAGAGCCAACAATATCACCTCGGGGCGCATCTATCAAAATGTAATTCGCAAAGAGCGTCGTGGCGACTATTTGGGCAAAACCATTCAGGTCATCCCCCATATCACCGATGAAATCAAGCGCAATGTAAAGCTCCTGGGGCAGAAAGAGGGGTATGATTTTGTCATTACGGAGATTGGCGGTGTAGTGGGAGACATCGAGTCCCTTCCTTTCTTGGAGGCTGTGCGTCAGTTGAAGTGGGAGTTGGGCAAAAACTGTCTCTGCGTGCACCTTACCTATGTGCCTTTTATCAACGCTGCGGGAGAGTTCAAAACGAAACCGACGCAGCACTCCGTAAAGCAGCTGCAAGAGGTGGGCATTCAACCCGATATTTTGGTGTTGCGCACGGAGAAGAGTTTGCAAGAAGATCTTTTGGCAAAGGTGGCACTCTTCTGCAATGTGTCTCGCGATGCGGTGATACAGAGCATCGATATGCCCACGATCTACGAAATACCACTGCTGCTGCAAGAGCAGAAGATGGACGAGGCTGTGCTGCGCAAAGTGGGCATTGAACCGGGAGAGAAGCCCGATTTGAAAGCATGGCGCAACTTCTTGGACAAACTCAAAAATGCCCAAGATAAGCTGACCATTGCCCTCGTGGGCAAGTATGTGGAGCTGCAAGATGCCTACAAATCCATCGACGAGTCTCTGCTTCAGGCTACGATTTACAACGATAAAAAACTGCATCTGATCAGTGTGCAGAGTGAGCATTTGACGCCCGAAAACGTGGCTGATGCACTCAAAGGGTGCGACGGAGTGGTTATTGCCCCCGGTTTCGGTCAGAGAGGGGTGGAGGGCAAGTTGGTTGCCCTGCGCCACACACGTGAAAATCAAATCCCCACGTTGGGCATCTGTTTGGGCATGCAGTGCATGGCGATAGAGTTTGCCCGCAATGTCTTGGGGTATGCAGATGCCAATACGGCAGAGATTGCACCCGAAAGTCCGCACAGGGTAATCGACTTGATGGATGAGCAAAAGTCCGTAACCGAGTTGGGTGGTTCCATGCGCTTGGGGGCTTATGAATGCAAGCTCAAAGCCGGTTCAAAGATCGCAGAGGTGTATGGATCGCAAGTGATCAAGGAGCGTCATCGCCATCGTTATGAGTTCAATAGCCACTATCGCTCCGAGTTTGAGGAACGAGGTTTCTTCTGTGTGGGTGAGAATCCCGAGACGGGGCTTGTGGAGGCGTTGGAGTTGCAGGGACATCCTTGGTATATAGGCGTTCAATTCCACCCCGAATACAACAGTACGGTGGTCAATCCGAGTCCGCTTTTCATGGGCTTTATTCGTGCCGTGATAGCCCATGCTCAAAAATAAAACCTATGCATGACCCCGTGCATGGTTCGACGAACATCTGACAAACAGTTTGGTATAGAAAATATATATGGATAGAAACACCATTATCGGAGTTGCGCTCATTGCTTTGGTGCTCATAGGCTTCTCCATAATCAATAAACCCAATCCCACGGAGCGAGGTGCAGCTCCACAAACGGAGCAAGTAGCTTCCGAGCAAGGAGCCGCCGCAGATCGAACAACGGGAGAAAATCTTTCTTCGGAGGGTGGCTCTGCCCCTCAAGGCTTGTTGTCCGAGGCTTATCAAGGGCAAGAGGAGAAGGTAACCCTCAAAAACGAAAAAGTCGAGTTGATTTTCTCCACCAAGGGAGGAGCATTGCAGCAAGCCCGACTTTTGCACTACGAAGCGCAAGAGAAAGCTCCGCTTCTTCTTTTTACCGAGGAGGACGCCTCGTTCAATATCCCTTTGCGCACTGTCTCGGGCAAGGTGATCGACACGAAAGATCTGAATTTTACGCCCATCCGTCTTTCCGACAGCACGCTTGTGATGCGTCTTGCCGTGGATAGTGTGGCGCACCTCGATTTCCGATACACTTTGTCTAAAGATGATTATCGCCTTGCTTTCTCCATCGGAGGCGAGAGTTTGGAGCGTCTTTTCCCCGGCAACCTTCGTTTCTTGGATTTGGAAATTGCGCAGAAAATCCGCCGTCAGGAGAAGTCGTGGAAAAACGAAAATCAATACTCTGCCATCTATTACAAACTCCTCTCGGATGGAGTGGAGCATTTGGACGACAAAGCGCATGTGTCGGAAGATGTGAAGGAACGCTTGCGCTGGATCGCTTTCAAAGATAAGTATTTCGCCACGGTGTGGGTGGCAGACAAGAATAACGCCTTTGAAACGACCAAAATGGAGCAAAAGACTTTGAAAGAAGATGGCGAGCATACCAAAGAATGCACGCTCTTGACTTCCGTTCCCTTTAGTAATGCATCGGGTTCTGTCGCCCATTTTACCCTCTATATGGGACCTTTGGAGCATCATGCCCTCAAGGCATATGACGAAGGAGTGGAAGAGGCAGATCGTATGAATTTGGAGCATCTCGTCTATGTGGGCGGGAGCGTATTCCGCTGGATCAACGTTGTGTTGATTATGCCATTGGTCGATTTTTTGGCGAAGCATATCTCCAACTGGGGTATTATTATTCTGCTTCTCACGGTTATTATCAAGACCGTTCTCTTTCCGCTCACTTTCAAGAGCTACATGTCTCAAGCCAAGATGCGTGTGCTCAAACCTCAAGTGCAGGAAATCAACGAGAAGTATGCCGGCAATGATCAGCAAATGATGATGAAGCGCAGTCAGGAGACCATGGCACTCTATCGAGCTGCCGGGGCAAGTCCCATGAGCGGATGTCTGCCCATGCTGCTGCAGATGCCTTTCTTGATCGCATTGTATATGTACTTCCCCACGGCTATTGCCCTGAGAGGAGAGTCGTTCTTGTGGGCAGAAGATCTATCGACCTATGATGCCATTCTTACTTGGTCTTTCGATATACCCATTTTGAGTGGGCTCATGGGCAATCACCTGAGCTTGTTTTGTTTGCTTTGGGCGGTAACCAACATACTTTATTCACAATACACCATGGGGCAAAATACCATGGGGGGAGACAATCAACAGATGAAGATGATGAAGTGGATGCCCTATATGATGTCCATTATGTTCTTCTTCATGTTCAACAGTAACTCTTCGGGGCTCTGTTACTACTACTTTGTTTCCACCCTGATCACGATCATTCAGTTTGTGGCAAGCCGCCTGATGATCAACGAAGAAAAGGTGTTGGCAAAACTCGAAGAAAACAAAAAGAAACCCCGTAAGAAGTCGGGCTTCATGGCTCGCTTGGAAGAAGCACAACGATTGCAACAACAACAGATGCGTGCGCAACAGAAAAGAAAGTAACGCTTAAAAAAGAAAATCCTATATGGAACCTCTCAAACATGAATGTGGCTTCGCCCTCGTGCGTTTGCTGAAACCGCTATCCTATTACCAAGAGAAGTATGGAACATGGATGTATGGTCTCAACAAGTTGTACCTCCTCATGGAGAAGCAACACAACAGAGGGCAGGAAGGTGCCGGCTTGGCATCAGTGAAGTTGCAGACAATGCCCGGCGAAGAATACCTCTTCAGACAGCGAGCAGAGGGCACCAATGCCATACAGGAGATCTTTGGAAACGTGTATCGTACCATTGCCGATTTCTCGCAAGAGCAGCAGGCAGACAGCTCCTTTGCCGAGAAGCATATCCCCTTTGCAGGCGAGTGTTACATGGGTCATTTGCGCTATTCCACCACGGGGCGCAGCGGACTTACTTTTGTGCATCCCATGGTGCGCAGAAACAATTGGCGTGCTAAGACATTGGCTACTTGCGGCAACTTCAATCTGACCAACGTGGAAGCCGTTTTCAAATCCATTACCGGCAAAGGACAGCATCCTCGTCTCACCAGTGATACACATATACTGTTGGAGCAAGTGGGGCATGCTTTGGATCGTGAGGTAGAACGGGTCTATCGCATCGGGCATGTGGAGCATGGCTTGGACGGAATGGATATAACGCATTTCATCGAAGAGCATATTGATATGTCCAATGTGCTCAAAAAAACAGCTCCATTGTGGGATGGTGGTTTTGTCATGTGTGGGCTTAGCGGAAGCGGTGAGATGTATGCCGTTCGAGATGCACATGGCATTCGTCCGGCTTTCTATTACATGGACGATGAGATTGTGGTCGTGGCTTCGGAGCGTCCCGTTATCCAAACGGTGATGAACCTCACGTACGACAAAGTACAAGAACTCAACCCGGGAGAGGGGCTCTTTATCAATCAGCAAGGAGCCTATCGATTGGAGCAAATACTGCTTCCTTCAGACTGTAAGGCTTGTTCGTTTGAACGGATCTACTTCTCTCGAGGGAGCGATTACGATATTTACCGAGAGCGCAAGGCTTTGGGAGATTGTCTGTCGGATCAGATCCTCAAAGCGATCGACCACGACATAGACAACACGGTTTTTTCTTTTGTTCCCAATACGGCAGAGGTAGCTTATTACGGCATGGTTGAGGGACTTAATCGTTACCTCGACGAAGAGAAGATCAAGGCACTCATACAACTCAAACAGCCCACAGAAGAGGCTTTGCGCAGCATTGTGGAGCGTCGTATTCGCACCGAAAAAGTGGCGATTAAAGACATCAAACTGCGCACTTTCATCACCGAGGGTAACACGCGCAACGATTTGGCAGCGCACGTCTACGATGTTACCTATGGCAGTATCCGAAGAGGAGAGGACAATTTGGTGATCATAGACGACAGCATCGTCAGGGGTACCACAATCAAACAGAGCATTTTGAAGATTTTGGATCGGATTGGTCCCAAGCTGATTGTGATCGTTTCCAGCTCCCCACAGATACGTTATCCCGATTGCTACGGTATAGATATGAGCAAGATGAAGGAGTTTATCGCTTTTCGTGCTGCCATTGCCCTGCACAAAGAACGAGGCTCCGAGTCGATCATTGAAGAGCAATACCGTAAAGCTCTTTCGTTGCGAGCAACTTCCAAAACGGAGTTCGTCCCCAACGTTGTCAAGGAGATATACAAGTCTTTTACGGCAGAAGAAATTTCGGCAAAGATTGTCGAGTTGGTCAAACCCAACGATATACAAACAGAGGTGAAGGTGGTGTTTCAAACCATTGAAAAGTTGCATGAGGCAATTCCGAACCATCCGGGAGACTGGTACTTTACGGGCAATTATCCCACTCCCGGTGGAGCGCATCTCGTAAATGAGGCATTTATTGATTATGTAGAACAAGATTGGCACAAAGAATAAGTATGAAAAAAGCTATCCTTAAGCTGGAGGACGGGTCGCTCTATCAGGGCTACTCGTTCGGAGCTGAGAAGAATATCATTGGAGAGGTGGTCTTCAATACCGCAATGAATGGCTATCCGGAAAGCCTCTCCGACCCCAGTTATAAAGGACAAATTATGGTGGCAACCTATCCGATGATAGGGAACTACGGCATTCCCTCTTCGGATATTCATCCAGAGGGAATTTCTTTACATTGGGAGAGCGAGAAGATGCATATGCAGGGAATAGTTGTTGCAGACTATTCGAGAGAATACAACCATTGGAATGCCGCTGAATCGTTGGCATCGGCTCTTCGTCGCGAAGGAGTGGTGGGCATTTGCGGAGTGGATACCCGAGCTCTCACGAAACATCTGCGTGAGCATGGAGCCATGAAGGGCACCATTACCATAGAGGGCGTGGCAGAAGAAGCCATTGACCCTCTTTTTGAAGAGCGTAATCTCGTTGCCGAAGCCTCTTGTAAAGAGATCATTTATTACGGCAATGGAGAGAAAAAAGTGGTACTTCTCGACTGCGGTGTAAAGCATAATATCATTCGTCGCTTGCTGCGCCCGGAAGTAACGATCATACGTGTTCCGTGGGATTACGACTTCAATACGATAGATTTTGACGGTTTGTTCATCTCGAATGGTCCCGGAGATCCTACTTTGTGTGGTGTTGCCGTGGAGCATATTCGCACAGCTTTTGCCAAAGGAAAGCCTATCTATGGTATCTGCATGGGGCATCAGCTTCTTTCTTTGGCGGCAGGGGCTGAAATCTTTAAGCTGAAATATGGGCACAGAAGCTACAATCAGCCGGTGCGTATGGCAGGCACCAATCGCTGTTTTGTAACGAGTCAGAATCATAGTTTCGCCGTAAATGCATCCACTCTTCCTCAAGGATGGAAAGAGTGGTTTGTCAATCTGAATGATGGCACCAATGAAGGCATTTGCCACGAGAGTAGTCCTTATCGTTCCGTTCAGTTCCATCCCGAGGCGTGTGGCGGTCCGCACGACACCTTCTTCATATTCGATGATTTCATTCAATCAGTTCTCAATTCATAAAAGGCTATGATAGATCGTAAAGAGATAAAGAAAGTACTTGTTTTAGGCTCTGGTGCATTAAAAATCGGCGAAGCGGGAGAGTTTGACTATTCCGGCTCTCAAGCCTTAAAGGCTATCCGTGAGGAGGGGATCAAAACCATTCTCATCAATCCTAATATCGCCACGGTACAGACATCGCACGAGGTTGCCGACGAGGTCTACTTCCTGCCCGTAACTCCCTTCTTTGTGGAGAAGGTTATCGCCAAAGAGCGTCCCGAGGGCATTTTGCTCGCTTTTGGGGGACAAACTGCTTTGAACTGTGGGGTGGCACTCTATCGTAGTGGTATTTTAGAGCGTTACAATGTGGCTGTTTTGGGTACGCCGGTGGAGACCATTATCGCTACGGAAGACCGAGAACTCTTTGTTGATAAACTCAATGAAATCAACGTCAAAACCATTGCCAGCGAAGCGGTGGAAACCGTTGAGGCTGCCCGTCAGGCGGCTGCTCGCCTGGGCTATCCGGTGATTATTCGCGCCGCTTATGCCCTGGGAGGCTTGGGAAGTGGTTTTTGCGATAATGAGGCTGAACTGAATACACTCTGTGAGAAAGCATTCTCCTTTTCACCGCAAGTGCTGGTAGAAAAGAGTTTGAGAGGATGGAAAGAGATTGAGTATGAGGTGGTGCGCGATGCCTATGACAACTGTATTACCGTGTGTAATATGGAAAACTTTGACCCTCTGGGTATCCATACGGGGGAGAGTATCGTGGTGGCTCCATCACAAACATTAACCAATGCGGAGTATCACAAATTGCGCGAATTGGCGATCCGCATCATTCGTCACTTGGGGATTGTTGGAGAATGTAACGTGCAGTACGCATTGGATCCGGTCAGTGAAGATTACCGAGTAATCGAGGTTAATGCTCGTCTGTCGCGTTCTTCGGCTCTTGCTTCCAAAGCCACGGGCTATCCCTTGGCGTTTGTGGCTGCCAAACTGGGATTGGGATATGGACTTTTCGAGATTAAGAATGCCGTAACGCAGAATACGCCTGCCTTTTTCGAGCCGGCTTTGGATTATTGTGTTTGTAAAATCCCTCGTTGGGATTTGGGCAAGTTCCAAGGCGTATCCCGTCAGTTGGGCAGTAGTATGAAGTCCGTTGGTGAAGTTATGGCGATTGGGCGCACCTTCGAAGAGGCTATACAAAAAGGTTTGCGCATGATTGGTCAAGGGATGCACGGCTTCTGTGAAAACAAAGAACTCGTTATCAAAAACCTTGATCAAGCACTCCGAGAGCCGACCGATACGCGCATTTTCGTCATCAGTAAGGCTTTTCGACAGGGCTATTCGGTGGAGGAAATTCATGATTTAACACGCATTGATAAGTGGTTTCTCTACCGCTTGAGAAATATTTTGGATACGGCAGAGCTTTTGGAGCAACACAGCGGTATAGATACGCTTTCGGCAGATTTGATACGCCGTGCCAAGCAACAAGGCTTTTCCGATTTTCAGATTGCTCGAGCCGTGTTCAAACAGATGCGTCACGACCTCGAAGAAGCCTCGCTTGAGGTGCGCAAGATGCGCCGGGATGTGGGCATTCTCCCCGTTGTGAAGCAAATTGATACTTTGGCGGCAGAATATCCGGCGCAGACCAACTACTTGTATCTTACCTATAATGGCATTGAGCACGATATAACTTATACACAAGAGAAGCCAGCCGTGGTGGTATTGGGTTCCGGAGCTTATCGCATCGGTAGTTCGGTGGAGTTCGATTGGTGTGGAGTAAATGCTCTGAAAACCATTCGCAAAGAAGGGTATCACTCCGTGATGATCAATTACAATCCCGAGACGGTCAGTACCGATTATGATGAGAGTGACAGACTTTACTTCGATGAACTCACATTCGAGCGTGTGATGGACATTCTCGATTTGGAACATCCCAAGGGGGTAATTCTCTCTACGGGAGGTCAAATCCCCAATAATTTGGCTGTTCGTCTTGATCAACAGAATGTTACGATTTTGGGCACTTCGGCACAAAGTATTGATAATGCCGAAGATCGCCATAAATTCTCTGCAATGCTCGACCGATTGGGCATCGACCAGCCGGCTTGGAAAGAGTTGAGTTCGCTTGAGGACATAAATCAATTTGTGGCAGAAGTGGGCTTTCCTGTATTGGTGCGTCCCAGTTATGTGTTGTCGGGAGCAGCTATGAATGTATGTTCCAACCACAGTGAACTGGAGCGCTTTTTACAGCTGGCAGCCAATGTGTCTCAGAAACATCCCGTGGTGGTGAGCCAATTTATTGAACATGCCAAGGAGGTGGAGATGGATGCCGTGGCACGCAATGGAGAAATCATTGCCTATGCCATAAGCGAGCATATCGAGTTTGCCGGAGTACACTCGGGCGATGCAACCATTCAATTCCCCGCCCAAAAACTCTATGTGGAGACTGTGCGTCGCATCAAACGCATCAGTCGTCAGATAGCCGAGGCATTGAATATATCGGGTCCGTTCAACATCCAATTCTTGGCTAAGGATAACGATATTAAAGTTATCGAGTGCAATTTGAGAGCTTCACGCAGTTTCCCCTTCGTTAGCAAGGTGCTCAAGATTAACTTCATAGACTTAGCCACGAAGATAATGCTGGGGCTTCCGGTGGAAAAGCCCGAAAAAAATGCTTTCGATTTGGAGTATGTGGGGATAAAAGCCTCTCAGTTTTCGTTCACACGTTTGCAAAAGGCTGACCCTGTCCTTGGGGTGGACATGACCTCTACGGGCGAAGTGGGTTGCATTGCCGATGATACGGATGAAGCGATTTTGAAGTCAATGCTTTCCGTGGGGCACCGTATTCCCAAGCAAAATGTGCTCCTCTCGACGGGAGGATATAAGCAAAAGGTCGATATGATGGATGCTTGTCGTTTATTGACCCAAAAGGGATATACGATTTATGCCACCGAGGGAACGCACAAATTCTTGCAAGACAACGATATACCTTCTATCCGAGTGTATTGGCCCCATGAGGAGGGCAAACCTCAGGCAGTTAGCTTGCTGCAAGACCATACGATCGATTTGGTAGTGAATATCAACAAAAATCTTTCGCAGGGCGAACTGACCAACGGCTACAAATTGCGCCGTTCGGCAATTGATTTGAACATCCCGCTCATAACGAATGCTCGATTGGCATCGGCTTTCATTACGGCTTTCTGTCGTCTTTCTGCCGATGATATTCAGATAAAACCTTGGAGCGAATATAAGTAACGGATCCGAGGGGTAACGAACTTTCGTAACGAAAAACCGCAGATCTTCTTCCCGTGGCGGGGAAGCGGATTTGCGGTTCTTTTTTTTCTTTGAAAGAGCTTGTTGTTCAGCTCTTTGTACTATGAAGAACTTTAGGAAAGGGAATACAAAGAGTACCGTAAAAAAGAGGCGATAAATTTGTATGCATACAAATTCCGTTTTATATGCATACATTTTTCAGTTTGAATGCATTCAATTTTTCATCTTATCGCATTCAATTTTCAAGCTGAATGTGCTCAAACTGGGAATGGTTTGCGTTGATTATTGTTGTTGCTTGTATTAAGATGTACCGGGTAATTAGTCATTTCTTTGTTACAAAGAAAATCTTCGTTTGGATGTTACAAAGAATATTTTCTTCTGCAAGAAAATATTTTTTCTCTTTCGATTCAAAAAAAATATGCGGAGAACTTTCCCTTTTCTTTATGGCTCGTTTTTATTGCTCTCGGAAGCAGGCTTTTAGCCATTCATCAAAACAAGGAGACCGGAAGAGGCTAAAATACTCTATCTTTGTCCGATTAAATGGTATGTATAAAGCGATAAATGGCTTATGTGGAAGTTTCAGAAATACTCATTTACCTCGTCGATACAGTCCCTTTTGGTCTTTATTGTCACGGGGGTTATCATAGTAATCTTTGCCCCCAAAGAGCATAAATTCGTCTACTCTTTTGAGAAGGGGCAAGTGTGGAAGCATGAATTACTCGTGGCTCCGTACGACATTACCCTTTTGAAACCCAAAGAAGTTTTGCAACAAGAGAGGGATAGCATTGCCCAAGAGATACTTCCCTACTATAAGGTCGATCGAGAGCTGGAGCGAGATGCATTGAGTCGATGGGAAATCGACTATCAACAACGTTACAAAAGCAAGTATTCGGAGGACTATTACCGCTATGTAAAGAACAAATTGGAAGATTTCTACCAAAGAGGCTTGCTCACGGATGATGATTTACAAGAGATACGGGACACCCAAATAGGAGAGGTGAATTTGATCAACAACCAAAACGAGAGCGAACGCTATTCGACACCTCTTTTTCTCTCTCTCAAGGAGGCTTATCAAGAAATCGTCATGCAAGTGCCGGATTATATCGATCGGCAGATGGTACAGCAGCTCAATGTGGATAACTATCTGCGAGCCAATGTAACGCTTGACAAGGTTACGCACGACAAAGTGGTGCGCGAAGAGCAACAAAAAATATCCAATTCCACAGGAGTGTTGGTGGCAGGACGGCGCATCATCAACAAGGGGGATATTATAGATGACTATATCTACAATGTGTTGCAGTCCTACAAGAAAATGTTTGAAGAGAAGTCGGGTGCAGACCGTACTTTGATCGGGCGCGTCGTGGGGCTTTTCATCATCATTATGATACTGTTGGGTGCTTTGTGGGCTTACTTTGTTCTTTTCCGCAATTCGTTTATTCGCAACCCGAAGAATGCCATCTTTATAGCCGGCGGCATTTTGATGTTTGTCGTCATCACGGAGATTGCCGTTTCTCTTTGGCATTTCGATGTGTACATAATTCCGTATATCATCTTACCCCTCTTGGTGCGTATCTTCTTTGACTCGCGATCGGCTTTCTTCGTTCACACCGTTACCATTCTTATTGCCATGTTGTTTGTGGCACAGCCGATGGATTTCGTTCTATTGCAGTTGGCAACGGGTATGGTGGTGATATTCAGCTTGAAGAATTTGACCTCTCGCTCGCAGCTCATACGTACCACGTTTTTAGTCTTTTTGACCTATGTTTTTCTTTCGCTCAGCGTTTCTTTCCTTCAGAGTGGGATTATCGACCAGGTGCAACTCAAGCGCATATTGAGCTTCGGTATCAACATGATATTCTTGATGTTTACCTATGTATTGGTCTACTTGATGGAGAAGATTTTCGGATATATCAGCAACATTAGTCTTGTGGAATTGAGTGATATAAACCAACCGTTGTTGCGTCAGCTTTCGGAATATGCACCCGGCACATTCCAGCACTCCATGCAAGTGTCCATATTGGCTACCGAAGCAGCGCAGAGTATCGATGCAGATGTTCAACTTACCCGAACGGGTGCGCTCTATCACGATATTGGCAAGATGCTGAACGCTCCCTTTTTCACCGAAAACAATCAGGGAGGGCGCAACCCACATGACGACTTGGATTACAAGGAGAGTGCAGCCATTATCATAAAACATATCACAGAGGGAGTTTCACTGGCACAGAAACACAAATTGCCGCCTCAGGTAATCGATTTTATTCGTACTCATCATGGGAAGGGACGCACAAAGTACTTCTACACGATGTACTGCAATGAACATCCCGGTGAGGTGGTAGACCCCGCGCCATTCACCTACCCCGGTCCCAATCCGTTCAGTCGGGAAACGGGTATCCTGATGCTCGCAGATGCCGTGGAGGCAAGTAGTCGCAGTTTGAAAGAATACACAGAGACATCGATAAAGGAATTGGTCGAGCGGATTGTGGATGCCATCGTCGCCGAGCGTCTGTTGGACGATACCCCCCTTACGTTTAAGAATATCACGACCATAAAGGAAGTTTTTGTGCGTAAATTGCTTACCATGAACCATTCTCGCATAGCTTATCCTCTTGCCAAAAAGGAGGAGGAAAAAGCATAATTCTCCCATAGAACTGCCACAATTAGACAATAGACACATATGGACAATAACACTCCTATCTTTATAATAGGCTACATGGGGGCGGGGAAGAGTACGCTGGGGCGTAAGTTGGCACACTTGATGGAGCGGACATTTATAGATACGGATCTATTCATTGAAAATCGTTTTCGCAAGTCCATTGCCGACATCTTCGCTCAAGAGGGAGAGGCTGTTTTTCGCAAACGTGAGAAAGGGGTCATCGAAGAGTTATCCTGCTTCCCCAACGCCATTATTGCCACGGGAGGTGGTTTGCCTTGTCATTATGACAATATGGAGTTGATGAAAAACTCGGGGACGACTATCTATCTGCAACTTTCCGCTCCCGTTCTGGCAGGGCGTATAGAACTCTGCAAACGCACTCGTCCCACGGTGCGTCATCTCTCGGGAGAGGAACTGCTCAGCCATATCCAAGAAGCCCTTGCCGTGCGCCTGCCTTTTTACGAGCAGGCAGATCTGATCTATCCTTGCGATGAAGTGAAAACGGATCAAGACGAAATGCTTTTGGCACAAGATATTGCCATGCGCCTATCCTTGTTGTAGTTCTATGTTTTCCTTCTTGGGATGTTCGATGGGAATAAAATTTACCGCTCTTTAACAGGTTGGTTGCGAGGCAATAGTTTTGTACTTTTGCGGAAATAATAAATGAACGATTTGCACAAAGAACAGAAAGAAAATACCCCTTCCGTGGAGAACACAATGCCCGAAGAGAGTGCACAACCACTTGCTCGGCAGGCGGATGGAGGCGATCAAAAAACGCCGCAATCCAAAGTGCGTCGTTGGATAATAGGGATACTTTTAGCTCCCATTGCACTCCTTGTGCTGCTTATGGTGCTTCTCTACATACCGCCCATACAAAGGTGGATCATCGGTGTCGTGGAGGAAAAGGTGGAAAACGCCACCGGAATGGACCTCGAAATAGGTACCTTGCGTTTGAAGTTTCCCTTAAATCTAACTCTTCGATCCATTCGAGTGGTAAGCCCCGAGGGAGATACTTTGGTGCGTTTGGGGGCTTTGGACACCTCCATTCCCCTGATGCCTCTGTTCAACGGGCAGATAGAAAGCCAATACTTGGCGGTCAAGGATGTTTCTGTATTTTTCCCCGACTCCGCTCGTACGACTATTATCAAAGCCGATGCTCGCAACATAGAAGTGGGACCCCTCTCCGTTAATTTGCGAAAGGAGTTGGTGGATGTGGGTGCCGTGCTCTTTGAGGGTGGTTCGTTTTCGCTGTTTAGTACAGATTCTGTACCCAATCCCGACAAAAAACCTGTTTTGTGGAAGATTGCCGCCAATCGAATAGATTTGGCGGAAGCTCGCCTTAATGTGGAAATACCCTTTGTCAATCTTTATGTAGATGCTGCCATAGATAAGGGAGAGGTGGATCAATTTTCCTATGATGTGGGTACGCTTCGTTTGGAGAGTGATAAGGTTTATCTGAAAGCCTCGGAGGCAAGTTATGCACAAGATAAAATTTATCCCACAGTTCCTTTTGTCGATTATACCCATCTTTACGCTCAAGATTTGGAAGTAAAGGGGCGCAAATTGGTACAGCAAAGCACACTCTTGCGTGCCGATGTGGAGCAAATCCGATTTCGAGAGCGCTCGGGGGCCTCTGTGCAAGACTTCAGGGGGCTTTTCTTCATGGAAGATGGGGTTGTCGAATTGGAGGACTTTGCTCTATTGACCCCACACAGCAGGGCAAAAGGTAGTTTTCGCTTGCCCCTCTCTATCTTCATTCAGAGAGATACTACCTCCGTAATACAAGCCCATCTCGAAGGAAGTTTGGGGCATCAAGATATACTCTACTTTGCCATGTTTGATGCCGCTCCCTATTTGGGAGACCACTACCCTGCGTTGAATGCTCCGTTGGAGGTGGCGCTGCGCGCAGAGGGGACTGTGCAACGCTTGAATATAGAAAACTTTTCGCTCTCCATCCCACGAGTTTTAGAGACAGAGTTGGAGGGCTATGTGGGCAATTTCTTTACCCCCAACCGCCTTGTGGCAGATATGGCACTTTCCATCAAAGCCCGAGAACGGGTCAATATGCTCCTCTCAATGCTGGGCAAAGACTTTGCTTCACGTTTTGCCATTCCACACACGACCGATTTTTCCGGTAAAGTGCAGGTGCATAATGGTCAATACTCTCTGAAAAGTTCTCTGAAGACTACCCGAGACGGTGGACTTTCTTTGGATGCTTCCTATTCATTGTCTCGACAAGCATACAATGTCTCTATGCATACATCGCATTTTAATCTCCTCTCTTTCC